>DCHA01000076.1:15537-32212 GCA_002315535.1 Firmicutes bacterium UBA1764
GCAACTAAGAAGCCTTTGATCGTTGTTGTTAATGATAATCAAATGTCCATTGATGGTTCTACCGGTGGACTTACTGAAAGACTTACAAAGCTTCGCACATCAAAGTCATATATTAATTTTAAAAAGCATGTAAAGAACAGAGTAAAAGAAAACTCCGGCATTTATAATTTTATGAAAAATACCAGAGATGTTATCAAGGATGCTGTTCTTCCATCCGGTCTATATGAAGATCTGGGTTTTAAATATTTTGGACCAATTGATGGACATAACATCAGAGATATGGTTGAAGTATTTGAAAGCGCAAAGGAATTAGATCGCCCAGTTGTTGTCCATGTTGTTACAAAGAAGGGTAAGGGTTTTCTTCCTGCTGAAAAGAATCCGACCAAATTCCATGGAATAGGTAAATTTAATCCTTCTGAGGTTTCAAGTGCTTCAAGCTCTGATGGTACAAGCTATTCTGAAATCTTCGGAAATAAGCTTTATGAGCTTGCAAAAAAGGATGAAAAGATTTGCGCAGTATCCGCCGCAATGGTTTGTGCTACCGGTCTGGACATCATGAAGGGCTTTTATCCGGACAGAGTATTTGATGTCGGCATCGCAGAGCAGCACGCTGTCAGCTTTGCGGCCGGGCTTGCTCTTAACGGAATGAAGCCTGTTGTAGCAATTTATTCGACATTCCTTCAAAGAGCTTATGATCAAATTGTTACTGAAGTTGCTATGCAAAATCTACCTGTTATTTTTGCAATAGATAGAGCAGGCATCACCGGACAGGATGGTGAAACACATCAGGGTGCATTTGATATTTCGTATCTTAATTTGATTCCGAATATGACTATACTTGCTCCAAAGGATGGGCATGAGCTTGAAGAGATGCTTGAATATGCACTGGGTCTTAACGGTCCTGTTGCAATCAGATATCCGAGAGGAAAGAATTATGATTTAAGCGCATTTTCAACTGATACTGCTATAAATAAATCCGAACTGATTACTGAGGATGGTGATTATGCAGTTTTAGCACTTGGTTCAATGGTTAAGGAAGCAATTGATGCACGCTCTATACTTGATGAATCTAATGTAAGTGCTGCTGTATATAATGTGCGCTGCGTAAAACCAATTGATTATGATTTTCTTGATAGCTTAAAAAAATACAAAAAAATCATTACAGTTGAGGACGGCTCTTTAAATGGTGGCTTCGGCGAGAGCATTGCCCAGTACCTCGGACAGGATGAGACTAATCCATCTGTCAGATGTATTACCATACCTGATAAATTTATTGAGCATGGAGAAATACCTCAGCTTAGAAGTAGATATGGACTGGATGCTAAAGGGATTGCAAAAACTGCAATGGAGTTTTTTAAATAATGAAAACCAGACTTGATGTTTTATTAGTTGAACAAGGATATTTCCCTTCAAGAGAAAAAGCTAAGGCTGCAATAATGGCAGGCTTGGTTTTTGTCGATGGACAGATTTCCGATAAAGCAGGAAATATGGTTTCTGAGGGTCTTCCCATTGAAGTAAAAGGAAGTGATTGCCCCTATGTTTCAAGAGGCGGCTTCAAGCTTGAAAAGGCTCTTAATTCTTTTGGAATTGATGTCACCGGCTTTCACTGCGTTGATATAGGTGCGTCTACCGGAGGCTTTACGGACTGCCTTCTTCAAAGAGGTGCAGAAAAAGTTTACTCAGTTGATGTAGGCTATGGACAGCTTGATTATAAGCTGCGTGTCAACCCAAGAGTTGTATGTATGGAAAAAGTCAATTTCAGATATATGCAGGATGGGGATATTCCGGAGAAGCTTGATTTTGCATGTGCAGATGTAAGCTTTATTTCGCTTAAGCTTATGTTCCCGGTTGCAGTAAAGCTTCTTAAGGATAAGGGAAGTCTTGCCTGTCTTATAAAGCCGCAATTTGAAGCGGGCCGCGAGCAGGTTGGTAAGAACGGTATTATAAAGGATGCAGAGGTTCATAAGAGCGTTATAGAAAAGGTAATAGGCTATGCACATGAAAATGGTCTTTTTGTTAAGGCTCTGGATTTCTCACCTGTTACCGGTGCAAAGGGTAATATAGAATTTCTCGCTTATTTATCAAAGGAAGAATCAGAAGAGAATATTAATATAGATGAAGTCGTAGCATTAGCACATAAGGAGCTTGGATAATGGCATATACGCCAATGATTGAACAGTATCTTGAAATTAAAAAGCAGTATACAGATTGCATACTGTTTTTCCGTCTGGGCGATTTTTATGAAATGTTCTTTGAAGATGCTCTGGTTGCATCAAAAGACATGGAAATAACATTGACAAGAAAAGCATGCGGTGACGGTGAGTTTGCTCCGATGTGCGGCGTTCCTTTCCATGCTGTTGATAGCTATGTTTCAAGATTGATTGATAAGGGACATAAGGTAGCAATCTGTGAACAGATTACTGATCCAAAGGAATCAAAGGGAATAGTTGAGAGAGAAGTTATCAGGATAATCACTCCCGGAACAGTCCTATCGTCTGATATGCTTGATGAACACAGCAATAATTTCCTTATGTGCATCATGCAGCAGGATAGCTTTGATTGCTCCTGGGTTGATATTTCGACCGGAGAATTCTTCGCAATGGAAATCGGTGGTGATTCCAAGGAAGAGCAGCTGCTTGCTGAGCTAATAAAGATTCAGCCTCGTGAGATCATTTCCAATGTAGATTATTCCGCTACTGCAAAATACTTGGATAATTGCGTAGCTTCAATATACAAAAAAGCTGAGACGTCTGTTGATAATATCCTGGCTTATTTAAAGGAAACACAAAAGCGAGATGTTACTCACTTATCTGAGCTAAAGATTCTACACATAGGTGATGTAATGTGCCTTGATAAGGCCACTGTCAAAAACCTCGAGTTGACCGAGACCTTATACGAAAGAAAGCTTCAGGGATCACTTCTTGGAGTTCTCGATCACTGCAAGACCGCTATGGGAAGCCGCAAGATGAAGTCCTGGATAAGAGAGCCTCTGCTTAAGAAAAAGCTTATCGAGGAAAGACTTGATGCAGTTGACTGCCTTGTTAATGATGTAATTCTTCGTAATAATATCAGAGAGGAGCTTAAGCCGGTTTACGATCTTGAGAGATTATCCAGCAGGGTTGCTACCGGTACTGCAAACTCAAGAGATCTTCTTGCGCTTAAGGTATCACTTGGAGCCCTTCCTGATTTAAAGGCTGATCTTGAATCCTCCGGTGATAAGCTGCTTTGTTCACTTAACAAAAGCATAAGCGATTTCAGTGATTTATATAATGCATTAAATACTGCAATTGTTGATGATCCGCCTTTTACTGTAAGAGAAGGCGGAATGATTAAACGCGGTTATTCCAAGGATTTAGATGATCTGAATGATTCGGTTGCTGATAAGACTCAGTGGATCGCATCTCTTGAGGCAGTTGAAAAGGAAAAGACAGGAATCAGAACCTTAAAGGTTGGGTTTAATAAGGTCTTTGGTTACTATATTGAGGTTTCTAAATCCTTTGCAAGTCAGGTTCCTATTACATATATTCGCAAGCAGACTCTTGTAAATGCCGAGCGCTTCATCACTCCGGAATTAAAGGAGGCCGAAGCAATAGTTCTTAATGCAAGGGAAAAAATCAATTCGCTTGAATATGATTTGTTTAAGGAGCTTTGTAAAAAGATTGTCATGCTGACCAAGGATATTCAGAGGAGCTCTTCAGCGATTGCATCTGCGGATGTACTAGCAAGCTTTGCGGAGACCGCAGTAAAGCATGATTACTGCAAGCCTGAGATATCCGAATCAGACAAAATCGTAATAGAGAAGGGCAGGCATCCTGTTCTTGAGACATTTATCAGCGACGGACAATTCGTTTCAAACGATGTATATCTTGATAAAAAGGATGCATCCATGCTGCTTATTACCGGTCCGAATATGGCCGGTAAATCGACCTATATGAGGCAGCTTGCACTTATAGTGCTTATGGCTCAAGCCGGCTGCTTTGTTCCTGCGGAAAAGGCGTTTATCGGTATTTGCGACAGAATATATACGAGAATTGGTGCATCTGATAATCTATCAATGGGGCAGTCAACATTCTTTGTTGAGATGTCCGAGCTTGCATTCATCTTAAATACTTCAAGTCCAAAGAGTCTTGTAATATTAGATGAAATCGGAAGAGGCACATCCACCTATGACGGTCTATCAATCGCATGGGCCGTTGTCGAAGAGCTGACAAAGCCTGAGCGTAAGGTCAGAACATTGTTTGCGACCCATTACCACGAGCTGACAACTCTTTCAGAGGAGATTAAGGGCGTAAAGAATCTTAATGTAGATGTCTCTGAAGAAAACGGCAATATAGTATTCCTTCACAAGATTGTAGAAGGCAGCGCTTCAAAGAGCTATGGTATTCATGTTGCTAAGCTTGCAGGCGTTCCAAAGAGCGTGCTGGACTCCGCAACAGATAAATTAAACAAATTAATTTCTAAATCAGTAAGTATTCAAGATGAAGAACAACTCTCATTCTTTAAATAGAATAAAGGCACTCCCGAAGGAGCTTTCTGCAAAGATAGCGGCCGGAGAGGTTGTTGAAAGACCTCTTTCAATAGTTAAGGAGCTTGTGGAGAATTCTGTAGATGCGTATTCCACATTTATTACTGTTGAAATAAAAAAGGGCGGCAAGGAATATATACGCGTTACCGACAATGGCAGAGGCATTCCCAAGGATCAGCTTGAGCTTGCATTTGAGAGACATGCTACTTCAAAAATTGCAAGTGAGGATGATCTTGAAAATATTGTTTCGCTTGGCTTTAGAGGTGAAGCTTTAGCGTCGATTGCCGCAGTAAGTGAAGTCGAACTTATTTCCAAGACTTCGGATTCAAAGCTTGGTGCTAAGATTGTCTATGAGGCCGGAGTATTAAAGTCCATTTCTGATTCTGCAGCTGAAGAGGGGACAACAATAATTGTTAAGGATGTATTCTTTAACCTGCCCGCAAGGAAGAAATTCCTTAAAAGTGATAATACTGAGAGCAGTCTTATTGCAGATTTCCTGCAAAAGATGGCTCTGGCGTATCCTGATATCAAAATTCGCTTTATTAATAACGGCTCGATATTATTCTCGACACTTGGAAAAGGAAGCCTTTATGATGCGATTTTGACCCTTCAGAGCCCTCAAACAGCGCGCTCATTAGTATCCGTTGAATATAATAATAATGATATGCATCTTTACGGGTATTGCTCCGGAGCAGAGCTGTCCAAGACTAATAAAAGAGGGCAGGTTTTCTTCGTAAACGGCAGATACATTAAGTCAAAAATTCTCGATTCAGCGATTGAAGAGGCGTATCACGATAAGCTATTTGACGGGAGACATCCGGTCTGCTATCTATTCCTCGAAATTGATCCTTCGAGCATTGATGTAAATGTTCATCCGAGTAAAACAGAGATCAAATTCTTTGATGAATCGTTAGTTAAGGATTTTGTTATTCTTGGGATCAGACAGGCCTTGCTTTCAGAAAAAGCGGCACCGAATCTTGCAAATCTTAAGAAAAAAGACAATTTCAGCCCTGAGGATCGTTATCAAGATGTACAAAAAGTAGATATTTCCGGAGAAAAAGAGCTAAATAACAAGGTTAACAATAATATATTTTTGTCACTTGGTGAGGAAGAGGACTTTTTCAGTAATCTAAGGGAAGAACAGCAAAGCATTGATATTCCAACGATTAAAGTATCTGAGGATTTGAAGAAGGACCTTGCAAAGCCGAGAAGATTTTATTTCTCAGGTCTTAAAGCTGTTGCTCAGGCATTTTCAACCTATATTATTGCAACAGATGAAAAGAATCTTTATTTAGTTGATCAGCATGCCGCACATGAACGAATAATGTATGAAAAGCTGCTGGCCAGATTTAATGGGACAGATAATTCATCACAAATATTGATAGCTCCGGTATTGGTTCATGTAACATCGGCTCAGGTTTCGATGTTTGATTCCTATGAAAAACTACTTAAATCCATCGGATTTGCAGTTGAGCTTTTTGGTCTAAATGATCTTATTATCAAAGAAATTCCGGCATCGCTTAGCCTTGATGAAGCTCAGCTGTTTGTAAATTCTGTCCTGGAATCTGATGTTGATAATCCGGAAAGTTTGCAGGAAAAACGTGATTCGATTATTACAGCAAGCTGCAAGGCCGCAGTAAAGGCCGGAGATAAGCTTTCTGCTGAGGAAATTATTAAGCTGTTTGAGGATCTTGATAAATGCGAAAATCCTTTTTCATGTCCGCATGGCAGACCGACATTTTTAAGATTCTCAGAGAGTGAAATAGAGAGGTTTTTTAAGAGAAAATGAGTAACAGAGTTATTGGACTTGATGTTGGTGATAAGACAATAGGGGTTGCGGTATCAGATCCCTTGTTTATTACCGCTCAGGGCGTAACAACAATAGAGAGAATAGGGGCCAGAAAGGACTGCGACAAGGTCATTGAGTACGTTAAACAGTACGAGGCTGAAACTGTTGTTTGTGGTCTTCCGCTTATGCTTAACGGCAGCGATTCACCGCAGACAGAAAAAGTTCGGGAATTTGCGACTTTGCTTCAGAATAAAATGCGTTCAAGCTCTCTGAAGACTAAAATAGAGTTCATGGACGAGCGTTTTACTACTAAAATGGCAGAAGATGTCATGATGCAAACCGGTATGAAGCGCAAGGAAAGAAAGCAATTTGTTGATAAACAGGCTGCAATGATTATTTTGCAATCCTATATGGACAAATTAAGTTTTGCAAAGAATAACCTGTAGTAATATAATAAAAATATATAATAAATTAGGAGGATATTATGGATAATAATTCAAAAATTCCTTCTTGGTTACAGGACAGGAAAAAGCTGATTATTCTTGTCATTGTAATATTTGCGATTATAGTTTCAAGCTTTACAACCGTAAATACTGCTTCTGCAATTATTAAAAAGGTAAAGAGCGGCGGAATATTCGCAACAAACAAGATTGGACAACTTTTTGCATCAAAAAAGCTTGATGGAACCTACCAAAACCTGTATGTTGAGGAAACAATGACATTCAGCAAGGATGGAAGTGTAATTTATTCTTATGGTGGGACTCTTATTTTCGGAACATATGAGATAAATGGTAAATATCTCGAATTAGAGCTTGAAGGAAACGAATATGAGTTCGAAATTAAGGAAAACTCCGGAAAAAATCTGACCCTTGATTACATGGGTTTTGAGTATAATTATCAAAAGCAATAATTTTTAGGAGGATAAAATGTATATAAATTCAATTGAAGCAAAAAAAATCGGAAAAGAAAATATGAATTTCCAGTGGGGCGCTTCACTATTAATTCTTGCACTGTATACAATTTTGCTTGTTGCAGGTAATGCTATTCCTGTAATTGGATGCGTATTAATCTCCGGACCATTATTCTTTGGTCTTAATTACGTTTATTACAGAGCATCCTTTAAGGAAAAGATTAACGGATGGGATCTGTTCAAGGGATTCGAAATGCAGTTTGGCGACAGCTTCCTTGCATTTGTTCTTGTTCAGGTATTTTCATTCCTTTGGAGCTTGCTTTTTATAGTTCCTGGAATCATTAAAAGATATTCATATGCTATGTATATGTACATTCTTATGAGAGAGCCGGAGCTTACAGCTACTGAAGCAATCGCTAAGAGCGTTAATTACATGTATGGTCATAAGTGGAGACTTTTCTGCCTTGATCTTTCTTTCCTCGGATGGACAATTCTTGAAGCAATTACCGGAGGACTTCTTTCTGTTTATGTAGCTCCGTGGAGAATGCATGCAAAGATTGCATTTTACAATGATCTTTATGAAAAGAAAAAGGCTGAAGAATCCGGAAGTGCAAATAATGCAGAAGCTGCTCAGGCTGAAGACGCAAAAGAAGAATCTGAAGTTAAATTCGAAACTCCAAGCAATGATGATATGACAGTTGATCCAAAATTCATCGTTGAACCGGAAAAAATTGATTTCCCGGAGCAAGAGTAAAAACAGGGCATATTTCGGTCGATAAATATATCAACCACATCAAAAAAAATCGCTTAAATCGGCGATTTTTTTGATTGCTTTTTTGCGGTTTTCAGATATAATTAGATTATAGAGTAAACTTCGCTAAATGTAGGTTTTACGAAATTTAGATATGTATCTTTCACAGTATTAATATAATTATGGATTATCAAGACGAATTACATGTAAAGCTCCTTGAGCAAACAAATGAAATAATCAGTACTCTTCCGTCCTTCGTTAAGAAGTACTTCTATCATCTCAGAGATCAAAATAAATCTCCGAGGACTTCGCTTGGGTATGCATATGATATCCAGCACTTCTTTAGATTTCTTGAAAGCTCCGGAGGATTTAACGGACAAAATATTAAAACCTGCACAGCGGCCGATATTTTGGATAAGCTGACTATCGACGATATTCAAGAATATGTATCAAGCTTTGAGTTTTATACGACGCTCGATAAAAATAATAAGGAAATTAAACACCTGAGTTCTGAGGCCTCAAAAGCTCGCAGAATTTGTGCTGTAAGGTCCTTTTACAAGTACTATTTCAAAATTGGAGAGATTTCCAATGATTTGGCAAGCAAAATTGATGTTCCCGAGGTTAAGGATAAGAAAATTATCACTATGAATAAAAACGAAATAGATCGTTTGCTTGCGGTAATCAAAAATACGGAAGGGCTCTCCCCTTCTGACAAGGCAAAACGCGAAAGGGTGATGCTGAGGGATTATGCAATAATTATGCTCTTTCTTGGCACCGGAATTCGTGTATCGGAGCTTGTCGGAATTGACATAAAAGACATCGATTTTTATGACGCTTCTATTACTGTTACCAGAAAAGGCGGAGACGAAGATTACGTATTTTTCAACGATTCCGTTGAGAAGGCTCTGGATGACTATGAGCAGCATTCAAGAGATTTGCTTTTAGGCCCAGGCAGCGATGAGCAGGCATTTTTCCTCTCAACGCATCATAAGAGAATCACTGTCAGATCCGTCGAGCTGCTTGTAAAAAAATATGCGGCTCTGGCAGGATTAAATATTGATCTTCACCCTCACAGCTTTAGAAAAACCTACGGAACTCATCTTTATGAGGAAACAGGAGACATCTATTTGGTTGCGGACGCCCTGCACCATTCTTCTGTTGATACAACAAGAAAGCATTATGCATCAATCAGTAAAGAGCATAAGCGTATGGCCGCAAAGGCGACGGATAATCTTTTAAGCCCGGAGCCTGAGGAAAAGCCAAAAATAAACAAAAAATAATTAGGCGCCGGACTTTTCCGGCGTCGTTTTATTCAAGAGATTTATAATAAAGCATGCAGTGACAATAGCCTTCAAAGCTCGGATCCTTAATCTGATCTCTGAATTCCTTGCACATGCATTTATTGTCATCGGTGCGTTCTCTGCGGCATGGACAATATCCCCCTGTTTGCTTTAAGCCTTCCTTGATAGTATTTACCACATCAATATTTTCGTTTTCCCTGATTTTCATAATAATCCCCCTATATAATATTTTATTTTGACATGCTTCTGATGTCATTAATCAGATTTAAATCAGATTGCTGGAGTCTGATACCTGTCTTATATTCTGTACCGTCAGGATATCTAATAGCAATTGCAATCTCCTGCCCCTCGCAATATCCCTTATTTTTAAGATCGTTAAAAAATATAGCAAGCTTTGGATGATTTGCCATAAGTGTAGCGTAATCATTTTTAATATTCATTAAACCATTAAAATCAAACATTTTTATCTCCCTTAAAATTATTAATTAGAAATGTAGTTGATCTCATAATCATTTACATTTTCATCTCGAATAAACTTAATGCATAAGTTAGGAAACAATTTCATCAATTCTATCTTATTTGCCGCTTTATGTCCAACCGCATAATTAATATTATCTGAATTTGCTTTAATTTCGATAATTCCGGAGCTTGTATTTCTTGAAATTTCAAGCAAATCAAGCTTTTCCTTTATAAAATCAAAAGCAATTGACGATTTGACAAGCTGCCCAAAGGCGTCATGATATGTGTCATTTTTTATCAAATCATTACTCTTTAGACCTATCCTAATAACATTAATATTGTTACTGTTAAGCAGCTTATACATATCCTTAACGATGCGAAGCATCTCATTTTCGGGTATATTATTGTATATCCCCTGCTCTCTCATCGTGAAAAGCTCGGTATCCGGCAGCACTACAGTTGGATACAGCCTTGCAATTTGAGGTTTGATTGCGACTGTTTTCCTTGCTGAATCCATACAGCTTTCATAGCTGTCTCCGGGAAGACCTATCATCAGCTGAATTCCAAGAGTAAAGCCGTATTTCTTGATTAAATCACAGGCTTTATAGACATCATCAACGCTGTGGCCTCTTTTGCTAAGCTCAAGAACCTTAGGATCAAGACTCTGGACGCCAAGCTCTATAGTATCCATCCTGTAAAGCCTTAGATTTTCAAGGATTTCGGGGTTTATGTAATCGGGACGCGTTGAGCAATGAATCTTTGAAACTCTGCCGGCGTCTTTATATTCCTTGGCCAATTTCAGAAATTCAGTCTGTTCTTCGATTGGAATTCCGGTAAAGCTGCCACCGAAAAATGAAATCTCGGTTTCTATATCCTTATTTTCAAGCGTTGTAAGCCATTCTTCAATAGTTTTTCTCGCATCTGAAACTGTTACATCACCTGTTCTTGTTGTAATAACCTTTTGATTACAAAATACACAGGCATTCGGACAGCCTCTGTGCGTTATGAAAATTGGAATAATGGCATGTTTTTTCATTATTTTGCCTGCTTAATTGATAAAGAAATTCTGTTTTTCTTCTCATCAACGCCTAAAACCACAACATCAACGATATCGCCGACTTTAAGAACCTCGGATGGGTGCTTAATATATTTATTGCAAATCTGGCTGATGTGAACAAGACCATCCTGGTGAACGCCTATGTCTACAAATACGCCAAAATCAATAACGTTTCTGACGGTTCCTTTTAATTTCATACCATCTTTAAGGTCTTTAATTTCAAGGACATCCTGTCTTAATACTACCGGAGGCAGATCATCACGTATATCTCTGCCCGGTTTTGCAAGCTCTGCTGCTATATCAAGCATTGTCGGGATACCGATTTCACATTTTTCAGCAAGCTTTTCCTTGCCAAGCTTTGCAATTCTATCGTTGATACCGCCAAGCTCGCCGTTTTTTACATCGGAGTCGCTGTAGCCGCAAAGCTCAAGCAGCTTTTCAGCCGCATCATAGCTCTCCGGGTGGACTGCTGTATTATCAAGTATCTTTTTGCTTTCCGGAACCCTTAGGAAACCTGCGCACTGTTCAAAGGCCTTTGGACCAAGCTTAGGGACCTTTTTAATAGCCGCTCTGCTCTTAAACGGACCGTTTTCTTCTCTGTATATTACGATATTCTTTGCCGTAGCCTTAGTTAGTCCTGCAACTCTTTCAAGAAGGCTCGGAGACGCGGTATTAACATCTACGCCAACTGCATTAACGCAGTCCTCAACAACTCCGTTTAAGCTCTCTGCGAGTCTTGCCTGAGGCATATCATGCTGATATTGTCCAACACCGATTGCCATAGGCTCGATTTTAACAAGCTCAGCAAGCGGGTCCTGAAGTCTTCTTGCAATGGAAACTGCGGATCTGAGATTTACATCGTAGTCAGGGAACTCTTCAGCGGCAAGTTTGCTTGCTGAATATACGGAGGCTCCGGCCTCATTTACCATTGCATAACCCTGCTTTCCGCCAAGACGCTTGATCATATCAGCGGCCATGCTTTCGGTTTCTCTGGAAGCTGTCCCGTTGCCAATTGCTATATGCTCTACCCCTTCCTTTTTAATAAGGGCGGAGAGGACCCTAATCGCCTCTTCACGCTTATTATCATTAAAGGTCGGATAAACAACCGCAGTGTCTAAAACCTTTCCGGTTCCGTCGATTACTGCAACCTTGCAGCCGTTTCTGTATCCAGGATCAAGGCCCATTGTAACCTTTCCCTTAACAGGTGGCTGCATCAATAGCGGCTTTAAATTTAGTGCGAAATTATGAATTGCACCCTCATTAGCGACATCAGTTAAATCGTTTCTCAGCTCTCTGTCAAGTGACGGGAATATCAGTCTGTCATATGCATCAAATGCGGCTTCGGTAAGAAGTGTCTCAGCCGGAGAGCTCTTGCTTACTATACGTGATTTCAGCATATCCTTGAGCTTTTCTTCATCGCAGATGAGGCTGACTTTTAAGAAGCCTTCCTTTTCACCTCTGTTAAGTGCCAGAGTCTGATGCCCCTGCATCTTTGAATAAGGCTGGCTGAAATCATAGTATTGGCTGTAAACAGAGTCTTCATCCTTGGCCTTTTCGGACTTAATTAATGCGTGCCCCTTTAGAGCTTCTCTCAGCTCATCTCTGGCCTCGGCATCATCAGAAAGCATTTCGGCAATAATGTCTGACGCACCCTGCAGTGCTTCCTTAACATTATTTACACCCTTTTCTTCATTTACATATTCCTCTGCAAGCTTTTCCGGCTCATCCTTTGTTTGCAGCATAATTGCCATAGCAAGAGGCTCAAGACCCTTTTCCTTAGCCTTGCTTGCTCTTGTAGCCCTCTTTTGTTTGTAGGGACGATATAAGTCCTCAAGCCTTGCAAGTGTCTCAGCATCATCGATTTCCTTAGCAAGCTCTTCTGTCAGCTTGCCTTGCTCTTCTATTGATGCCTTGATAGTATCTTTTCTTTCGTTTAAGTTTCTCAGATAAGTTAATCTATCAAATAATGCACGAAGGCTGGTATCGTCCATTATCCCGTGCATTTCTTTTCTGTATCTTGCAATGAATGGAATTGTATTTCCTTCGTCAAGCAATTTTATAACGTTTTCAACATAAACAGGCTTTAAGCTTAACTCTTTGGCAATTGTTTGTGCAATTTTATCCATTAGTATTTCTTTTAGTATTCCTTTCTAGTAATTTGTGCTGCCAAGGCAGGCAAGTATTAATTCTTTTGCGAGTATGCCGGTTCTATTTTTTTCGTCAAGAAGCGGATTTGTTTCAACTAAGTCGATTGCAATCAGCTTTTCTGATTTGGAGAGCATTTCGCAGGCAATAAAAGCTTCTCTGAGCGTGAGCCCATTGGGCACCGGAGTACCTACTCCCGGAGCCTCCGATGGATCAAGTGCGTCCATATCAAAGCTGAGATGGATTCCGTCAGTACCCTCAGAGGCAATTCTAATAGCCTGATTCATGGTCTCAGCCATGCCCATTGTATGAACATCGCTGATTGAGAAAACGTTTACACCGTTTTCTTTAAGCTTAATTTTTTCTTCAGGATCAAGAGATCTTGCCCCTACAATAACAACATTTTTAGGGTTTACTCTTTTATCAGTGCTGCCTACCATGCTATCCGGGCCAAGCCCGCAAAGAGCTGACAGTGGCATTCCATGCATATTGCCGGATGGCGTGATTTTTTCATCGTTGAAATCCCCGTGGGCATCCATCCAGATTACACCAACGTTTTTGTGATTGTTTAAACTTGCGGAAATAGAACCCGCCGCAATACAGTGGTCCCCACCAAGTATAATCGGGAAATTACCGGTTCTATAGCTAATGTCTACAAGTGAAAACAGCCTGTCATTTGCTTCATTAATTTCCTTTTCGTAGCGAAGCTTAGGATTGCCCTCATCTACTGTCACTGCCGGGACAACATCACCCATATCCTTTACGTTAAAACCTAAAGCTTTTATATTAAATAAAAGACCTGCGTGTCTGATTGCAGAAGGCCCCATATCTACGCCCTTGCGAACAGCACCCAAGTCCATTTGTATTCCGATAATATTAATGTTTTTATTCATATGCTATACACCTCAAGGAAATATTATAGCATATTTAGGCTATATATTTGCGCTTGGAATAGTAATAATCATGCCTGTTTGAAGACTACCCGCATCAATATTATTGATCTTTTCAATTTCGTATATTACGCGCCTGAGATCAACATTTGATGGTCCGTATTCCTTTGCAAGATTCCACAGTGTATCCCCTGCTTCAACCTTAACAGAAACGTATTGTGTTTTATCAGAACCGGCTGCATCGCCTAATCCGAAAATAGCGCTGCTGCCAAATGCAGTAATCAGCATTAAAACTGTTAAAAAAGTGATGAATCTGAATTTATTTTTAATTCTGTAGCTTTTCTTTGTTTTCGCTTTTGCATTGTTCTTCATAGTACCTGACCTCCATATCCCAGAACATGTGTTCTTTGATACAAGTATCATAACAGAACAATTGTTTTATGTCAACAAGAAAATAAACATTTGTTTTTTTAAATTAATCCCTTGTCTTTCATCTGCTGAACAGCCTTTATAACACCGAATTTTGAATGTTCATAGGTAATTCCACCCTGGAAGAATACGTTATACGGCTCTCTCATAGGTGCGTCAGCACTAAGCTCTATGCTTGATCCTCCAACGAAGGCTCCGGCGGCCATAATAACCTGATCGGTGTAGCCCGGCATATCCCATGGAATTGGGGTTACATAGGCATCAATTGGCGCAGCGGCCTGCACTCCTTCGCAGAAAGCACAAACAGCCTCAGGACTTCCCAGTTTAATAGCTTCGACGATATCGTTTCTGTCATCAAGCGGCCCCGGGCAAACCTCATAGCCAAGCTCTTCGAAGACCTTAGCGCAAAGTGCGGCGCCCTTTACTGCCCCGTTTGTAACTCTCGGCGCGATGAAAAGACCTTGCATCATAGTTCTGGTCTGGCCGAAGGTAAGTCCGCACTCTCCTCCGATTCCCGGACAAATAACACGGTATGAAATCTTATCAACAAGCTCCTTCTTACCTACTATGTAGCCTCCGGAAAGCGCTAGTCCGCCACCCGGATTCTTGATAAGTGAACCTGCCATAATATCTGCACCAACCTCAGTTGGCTCTTTAATATCTGTAAATTCACCGTAGCAGTTATCAACCATGCAGATGATATCAGGTTTGACTTCGTGGCAAGCCTTCGCCCATTCTTCGATTTGGCTGATTGTCATGGCATTTCTGAAGGTATATCCTCTGCTCCTCTGAATTGCAACGACCTTTGTATCAGGCCCGATAGCCTTTTTAACAGATTCAATATCTATCTTATTTCCAGCAAGTAAATCAACCTGCTTGTATTTAACACCGTATTCCTTTAGTGATCCTGCTGAATCACCCTTAAGTCCGATTACGGTTTGCATGGTATCATACGGATCTCCGTTGCAGTAAATAAGTTCATCTCCTGCCCTAAGCAGCCCCAGATAAACCGATGCCAGAGCGTGAGTTCCGTTAACAATTTGTGTCCTGACAAAGCCTGCTTCGGCACCAAAGATATCAGCAAAAAGCTGTTCGCAGGCAGCGCGTCCTATGTCGTCATACCCATAACCTGTATTCCAGGCAAAATGCTGATCGTTAATTCTCGCTTTTTGAAATGCATATAAAACCTTGTATTGGTTATAGGTCATTATTTCATCAAGCTGTGCATACTTTTCTGACAAAGACTTTTCAGCCCTTTCAACTCTTTCGAGTATGTCTGCATCAACTCCGAATTTATCCTTTAAATATTGAGTGGTTATTTCGTACATTTATTCATCCTCTAATCTGCTCTTTACATACGCCTTAAGCGCTTCATATCCTTCTGTTTCAGTATCAAAGAACTTGATTGCATCCTTGTACCTTCTGAGCCAAATTATTTGCCTTTTTGCATAATGCCTTGTATTTATCTTTATATTATAAATAGCTTCATTAAGCGGCAGGCCTTCCATGAGTTCTTTATAGCCTATGCCCTTCATCGCTACATCGTCTGCCGTAAAGCCCATTTCCATTAACGAATCAACTTCGTAGGCGAGTCCTCTTTCAATCAGCTTGTCGACTCTCAGATTAATTCTTTCATACAGTCTGTCTCTGTCCATACAAAGACCGGTGAATATGACTTCGTAATCCTTTGATGGTTTTTGCATTTCCGAAAATTGAGCAAGCCTTGTCTCTCCCTTTTCAAGTCTTTCAATATATCTTGAAATTCTTTTGACATTGTTCATATCCTCAGGCTTTGCCGCAAGAGGATCAAGCTCTGTTAATCTTTCGAATAGCTTTTCCGGAGTCTCATATTTTTTAATGAGCTCATCTCTGTAGCTTTCATCGCCCTCGGGAGCAGAAAAATCCATGTCATATAAGAGCGAATTAATATAAAGACCCGTTCCGCCACAAACTATAGGAAGCTTGCCTCTGTCATGAACATCCTTGATATATGATTTGGCAAGGCTTTGATAAGAAGCAACATTAAAAGCATCCCTGGGATCTATTTCATCAACCATCCAGTGCTTTGCTCTGGCGCGTTCCTCAGCGGTAGGCTTCGCAGAACCTATATCCATGTATTTATATATCTGCATGGAATCTGCGCTGATTATCTCACCATTAAGATCCTCAGCAAGTCTAATAGCATATTCAGTTTTACCGATTGCAGTCGGTCCTGCAATTATTACTATTTTGTACATGTTGTAAAAACAAAAATAAACGGCTACTATGTAGCCGTCCATTTTTTCTTTTATTTGTGCAGGAACTTTCTAAGTAACTCTTCAACCAAATCGTCTCTTTCAATGCGACGAATAAGATTTCTAGCGTTATTATGTCCTGTTATGTAGGAAGGGTCCCCGGACAGAATATAACCTACCATCTG
>DCHA01000076.1:32286-89781 GCA_002315535.1 Firmicutes bacterium UBA1764
TGTTCTACATTCTTGTCAGGACTTGTGAAAAGTATAGTGTTTCTTTCCATTTTGTACCTCCTTTAATCCCTTAAATTATATCCAAATATCCCTATTTAAGCAAGTCCTCAGCCTTTGCAAATGCTTCGTCAAGCTTTGATGCATCCTTAGCTCCGGCCTGAGCCATGTCTGCCTTTCCGCCGCCGCCGCCACCGCAAATTGCTGCGATCTGTTTAATCATATTACCTGCGTGAACGCCCTTTTCAAGCAGATCATCAGTTACAGATGTAAGAAGTGTAATCTTACCATCATTTAAAGTTGCAAATACCATTACGATATTCTTTTCTGTTTCCTTTATCTTATCGCTGATTGTTCTGAGCTGGTCAATTGCCATACCTTCGAACTTCTTTGTGATAAGTCTCTTTCCTGCGATTTCCTTTGCAGAAGCGATGAGATCGCCTACGCCCTCTCCAGCTGCCTTTGCCTTGATATCTTCAAGCTGCTTCTTGAGGTTCTTAAGCTCTGCAGCAACATCCTCAGCCTTCTTTTCAAGTCCGGATGCATTTGTCTTAAGGGCTGAAGAAACGAATCCGATAAGAGTCTGTTCGTTATTAAGAAGTTGTCTTACTGCATCGCCTGTGATAGCTTCGATTCTTCTTGTACCTGCAGCAACGCCTGTTTCAGATAAAATCTTGAAGCAGCCAATCTGTCCGATATTAGCAACGTGAGTTCCGCCGCAGAATTCCATTGAGAAATCAGGAACGTCAACAACTCTTACTTCATTGCCGTACTTTTCACCGAAGAGCATCATAGCGCCAAGCTTCTTTGCTTCTTCGATTGCCATAACCTTTGTATCAACCGGAGTAAACTTGAGAATTTCTTCATTTACGATATCCTCAACCTTCTGAAGATCTTCCTTGCTGATAGCTTCAAAGTGGGTAAAGTCGAATCTGAGAGACTCTTCTGTTACGAGTGATCCTGCCTGCTCAACATGATCGCCCAGAGTCATTCTGAGTGCCTTCTGGAGAAGGTGTGTTGCAGTGTGATTTCTTGCAATTGAGTTTCTTCTGTGAACATTTACGCAAGCCTTAACTGTATCGCCAACATTAACTTCGCCTGAAGTAATTGTGCACTTCTGTACGTAAACGCCATTAATCTTGATAGTATCATTAACAACTGCTGTGAAGCTGTCATTTTCGATAACGCCCTGGTCGCCAACCTGTCCACCGCTTTCACCGTAGAATGGTGTGCAATCAAGAACGATTCTTACATCTTCGCCCTCTGCAGCAGACTTAAGCGCATTCATTCCGCGAACAAGTCCGATAACCTTTGCTTCGATTGCAAGTGATTCGTATCCTGCAAAGTCTGTCTGTGGCATCTCCTTGTACATAATGGATTCGTCGAGCCAGCCTTCATTGTCCTCGTCGCTGCGAGCGCTTCTTGCCAGAGCCTTTGCTTCTTCCATCTTTTTCTTGAATCCTTCAAGATCAACTTCGAAGCCCTGGTCTTCTGTAATTTCCTGAGTGATTTCAATTGGGAAGCCATATGTATCATAAAGTGTGAAACACTTATCTCCGCCGAGCATCTTAGCTCCGGCAGCCTTTGCTTCCTTAATGTAATCATCAAGAATTTCAGATCCCTTATCAATTGTTGAAGCGAACTTGTCCTCTTCGATCTTGATAATCTTCTTGATGTAGTCTTTTCTTTCGATGAGGTCCGGATAAGCCTTACCGGATGTTTCGAATACCTTTTCGCAAAGCTCAGCAAGGAAGGTTCCCTTGATTCCGAGAAGCTTTCCGTGTCTTGCGGCTCTTCTGAGAAGTCTTCTTAAAATGTATCCTCTGCCCTCATTTGATGGAAGAATTCCATCGCAAATCATGAAGGATACTGCTCTGATATGGTCGGTGATAATTCTAAGTGAAATATCTTCCTTAGCTTTTCCGTCATGATATGTAATATTTGCGAGTCTGCAAACCTCCTGAAGGATAGCCTGCATTGTATCAACATTGTAGATAGAGTCAACGCCCTGCATGATGCAAGCCATTCTTTCAAGACCCATACCTGTATCGATATTCTTATGCTCAAGCTCGTTGTAGGAACCATCTTCCTGTCTGTCGAACTGTGTAAATACGTGATTCCAGAATTCCATGTATCTGTCACAGTCACAGCCCGGCTTGCAATCAGGACTGCCGCAGCCGTATTCTTCGCCACGATCGAAATAGATTTCAGAGCATGGTCCGCATGGGCCTGTTCCGATTTCCCAGAAGTTATCGTCTTTTCCAAGTCTTACGATTCTTTCTTCAGGCATGCCTATTTCATCCTTCCAGATGTTATAAGCCTCGTCGTCGTTTTCATATACAGTTGCCCAAACCTTTTCCTTAGGAATTGCGAGCCACTTTGGGCTAGTAACGAATTCCCATCCCCAGTTAAGGGATTCATGCTTGAAGTAATCTCCAAAGCTGAAGTTACCCAGCATTTCAAAGAATGTAGCGTGTCTTGCGGTATGTCCAACATTATCGATATCATTTGTTCTGATACATTTTTGGCATGTTGTCATTCTGTGGCGTGGTGGTTCTTCAACGCCTGCAAAGTAAGGCTTAAGCGGAGCCATTCCTGCTGCGATAAGAAGAAGTGACTTATCACTTGCCGGCGGAACCAGCGAATAGCTTTCATGTTTTAAGCATCCCTTTGATTCCCAGAAGGAAAGGAATTTTTCTCTTACTTCATTAACACCCATGTATTGCATAATAATCTATCCTCATTTCTTTTAATATACATAAACTTATTTGTTGCCTGAACACAACATTTCTATTTTACAATATAACCGCCACCAATTACAAGCTTATTATAGTATAAAACTGCTGATTGTCCCGGCGTTGGACCACGCTGAGCTTGTTCAAATTTCAAGCAAATCAGCTGATCATTAATGTGCTGCACACTGCACAGTGCCTCTCTTGCTGAATAACGCAATTTACAGTAGCATTTCTCCCCGTTTGCCGGAGCGTTATTAGTCCAAAATAGACCGCTAACAAATACTGTATCCTGATATAAGTCCTCTTCGGATCCTATAATAACGTCATTGCCTTTTATATCAACTACATATGCTGGTTTTCCAAGAGCAAGGCCAAGACCCTTTCTCTGCCCTATTGTGTAATTGAGAATTCCCTTGTGCTCACTTATTACATTGCCATTGGTATCAAGGAAGCTGCCAAGGCTGTTTTTCGCGCCCGCGGACAAAAGATATTCAAAGTAATTCCCGTCCGGAATGAAGCAAATATCCTGGCTGTCCTTTTCTTGAGCATTTGGCATACCCTCAGACTGTAATAGCGCCCTGACATCAGCTTTATCTATTACTCCTCGAAGAGGAAGAATGAGTCTTTTTAAAACGCTTTGCGGTAGTCTGTAAAGCATGTAAGACTGATCTTTCTTTTCGTTAATCGCTTTTTCTATGTAGAAGTTTCCTGATATCTGTTTTACTCCGGCATAATGACCGGTAGCAATATATTCGCAGCCCTCTTCATCCGCTGTGTCAATTAATGTTTTAAATTTGACGTTCGGATTGCAGAAAATACATGGATTTGGAGTTAAGCCTTGTTCATAACATTCTTTAAAGGGCTTAATTACCTTTTCAGAAAAATCTTTGGAAACGCATTTTGTAATCAGCTTTATACCAAGCTTTTCCGCCGTTTCAAATGTTGCCTGTGGAAATGAATCATTTAAAACATTAAAAGAAAGACCGACTACATCATAGCCAGCCCGTTTTAAAAGTATAACGGCAGCAGTACTATCAACGCCGCCTGAAAAACCAACAAGTACCTTAGTGCGTTTTTCCATTTCCTTTTAGCCTTGGATCATCCGGATTTACTACTTCAATATTCTTAAGCTGTGATTCAATGTTTTCACGAAAAGCGGCAATATAAATACGACGGAGTTCCGCCTGCTCAGCTAATTCCTGATCAGTCAGCCCAACCGCCTTCTTTTTGGCCGCCAGCTCGTTAATTCTTGCAATTTGTTCTTTAGTAACCATGCAAATATTTTACCATAAAATACGTCGAAAATTAACTACTTTACGGTATAGTAATCTCGGATTTTAGCAAGTGTTTTTTCGCCTATACCACTAACCTCAATCAGTTCGTCAACGCTGCCGAAGTCTCCGTATGCATTTCTGTAATCAATGATTTTTTGTGCCTTGGATGGGCCTATTCCGGGCGCAATTTGAAGCTCTTCCAGGCTTCCGGTATTAATGTTTACTTTAGATGAATTGCTTTCGTTTGAGCTCTCAGAATTTTCCGCGGAAGCATCTGCACCAGCAATTGTACTATCTTCGTTAGATAAAACTGTTTTGTCTGTTTTTGAACTTGATTCATTTGTTGAGTTATCTGCGCTATAACTTACTTCTTCACTCAGCTTTCTTGCAGATTGAATATTTATATTTCCTTTTGAAATATAGGATATACTGCCACTGAGTGCAAGCAATAAGGCCAGGATTGGCACAATTAATTTTCTTATTTTCTTCATAATTCATATTAACATAATATGTAAATGAATACAATAATTAATTGGTAAATTATAGGAATGATTTTGCATAAAAAAACTGCCCTTTTTTAAGGACAGTCTGAAAATTTAATGATGTTTATTTAGCTCTGAATAAGAATGTAACTATATGAGACTTTGAGCAGTCCATATCAGGACTGAATTTGTTATTACCTGTACCAAAGGTAATGAATTTGCTCCTTGCCCAGTTAACGCTTGAAATACCCTTGGCGTCATCAAACTCAACTACGCCTGTTACCTCAGGTTTGTCCGCTTCATTCCACATAAATTCAATCGCATCAAGTCTTGAAGCGATATCTGTGGATTTACATTCAGCCTTGCTTTCTACGACGCCCTCTTCCAGCGCCCAGTCAATGGCCTTGTTAATATCAGAATCAGGATCACTGGCAGGAACAGTCTTTGCAGAAACAACTGCTCCGGGTGAGCCTGCGGCTTTCCAAAGATACAGAATGATATCCTGCTTGCTCATGCTATCGTTAACGCCGAATGTAGTAGGCTTTGCGGGCTCGCTTATTCCCTCGTTAACAGCCCAGGTAACAGATTCCTCGAACCAGTCACCCTTCTTTACGTCATCATAAGCCTCGGCTGCATCTATTTCTGCAACCGGCTTTGCGGACACATCCTCAGCGGGCTCTCCTGTTTGCTTTTTAAAGCTGCAGGACACTAAGCTGAAGCACATCACTCCTATGAAAATAATACTTAAAAACTTTTTCATGGCTAGATTATAACACAGAAACATTTCTATCAAAAAGCGATTTTAATAAATTATTTTCTAAATAATATAAATCGATTCTTGTAATTCTAATTTCTTCCGGAGCAATTTCTTCCCCCAGATACTTCATCAAGCTTTCTGTAAGGCTTAATGGATTAAGTGTTTCATTTGGGGCAGCTCTTAATATCATTGATATCATTGTGCCACCTGAAATAAGCGTAGGAACTGAAAAACTGTAAATCCAATTCTTTATATTCTTTTCAATCATCTGCTTGGTTTTCTTGTCTCTTTTCAAAATATAGATTTCGTTTTGAGAAAGAAAGCGGTTGATAGCTTCTTCAGAAAGCATTTTATTTGGAATAAAAACGCTGTATTCTGAGTACTCACATACTGAAGATAGGTTGCGTTTTTCATGAGGGATTTCTTTGCATTTAGTGAATTTTATACCCTCAGGAAGCGCTCCATTAAGCTTCATAGCAATCGAACTGGAATCAAGCGGACTCTTACTTTCAAATTCAAAATAATCACATTCTGCCTCAAATCCAAGGGACAGTGGCTGAACTATATTTGTAATCGGATGAGGATTAAAGCCCTGAGAAAAGCTAACTGGTATATCGTATCTATACAAAACTCTTCTAAACAGTCTTTGCATATCCAAATGAGAAATAAATCTCATATTACCCTTTTTATTAAAGGTCAATACATATCTGCTCATGAAAGGCAACCTCCCATCGGACAATCTGTATGCTTGTTGATACCGCAGCCAACGCAACCGTATCTGCAGTCCTGAGTTGTCTTTGCGTTTAAAGCTTTCTCCCATTCACGTAAATAGAACTCGTGAGAAACACCGTTATCAATAATTTCCCATGGCTGCTCTTTGTTTGGATCAAGCTCGTTTACGGCATAGTAGCTGTCATCTATTCCGGTTTCCTCAAGTGCCTTCATCCAGCCTTCCTTATTAAAGCTTTCAGTCCATGCATCAAAGCAGCATCCGTACTTTTCAAATGCAAGCTTTAAAGTTTTGCCTAAAGCTCTGTCACCTCTGGCAAAAAAGGCCTCAAGATGTGATTGATAGCTACCATGATACCTGTAATTAACACCCTTAATTTTTTTAAGCTTATCCTTTAAGTAAAAATGCTTTTCTTCAAATTCCTCAGCGGTATTTTGTCTGCACCACTGAAAAACTGTTTGTGGCTTCGGAACAAAATTAGAAACGGATACTGATACAGCAAAGCGCTTGCCCTTCTCTTTTGCAAGCTTCATTATCCTTGCGGAAAGGTCTACTATACCGTCCAAATCCTCATATGTTTCAGTAGGAAGGCCCATCATGAAATAAAGCTTTACTGATTGCCATCCCATATCCATTGCCTGATCAAGGGTTTTAAAGATATGATCTTCGGTAATATTTTTGTTGATTACGTCTCTTAGTCTTTGAGTTCCTGCTTCGCATGCAAATGTCAGGCCTGTCTTACGAACGCCCTGAAGCTCGTCTAATATTTTAAATGCAAAATTATCCATTCTAAGCGAAGGAAGTGAAATGCCTATTTGTCTTGGTCTGCAGTATTCCATTAGCTCAGTTGTCATATCTTCAAACTGAGAATAATCGGATGTTGAAAGAGAGAGCACTGATATTTCCTGGTGGCCGCTGTCCTTAAGCTGTGACTTTGCGGCTTTAACAACTGTATCCTTATCTCTTTCTCTTACAGGTCTGTAATTCATGCCTGCCTGGCAGAAGCGGCAGCCTCTGGTGCAGCCTCTGAAAATCTCAATTGATGGTCTGTCATGAACGATTTCTATAAGAGGAACAAGCATTTTATCAGGATAATCAACGCTGTTCATATCCTTTAAAAAGGATCTTAATACTTTGTCCGGAGCCTTATCATAAAGCTTGTTATGATTATCATCGTAAAATTCTGGAACATAAATTCCCTGAATTTCTACGGCCTTTTCAAGATACTCTCGTTTTGTCCAGTGGTTTATTTTTCTTTGTCTTGCAAGCTTAAGAAGCTCTATAAGTTGCTCTTCACCATCGCCGACCTGAATTACATCTATGAATTCTGCGAATGGCTCAGGGTTAAAGCAGCATGGGCCTCCGGCAATAATAATAGGATCCTCTTCGTTCCTATCTTTACTAAGAAGCGGAAGGCCGGCCTGTTTTAAGCACATTAAAATATTACTGTAGCTTAATTCGTACTGAACAGTAAAGCCTAATACGTCGCATTCTTTAACCGGAGTTTTACTTTCCAATGTAAAAAGAGGAACTGAGTTTTCCTCCATGAGCTTTGCCATATCCTTTGCGGGGGCAAATACTCTTTCACACCACAGTTTCTCTTCTTTGTTTACAAGGTAGTATAAAAGCTGCAGCCCGACATAGGACATTCCGATCTCATAGGTATCAGGGAAGCAAAATGCAAAGCGAAGTAAATCGTCTGATTCTGCTTTAATTACCTGATTAAGCTCCCCGCCTATATATCGTGCCGGCTTTTCTGCCTTGGGTAATATTTTATCTAATTTATTTTGTACACTACTCATCAACGTAAATAAAATCGTAATCAATAATGCGGATAGTGTCTCCGTCTTCGAGACCCATTTCCTTGAAGCGTTCAATAGCTCCCTTATCTTCTATATATTTTTGTAAGTAACGCATAGACCCTGCGTCGTTAAAGTTTGTAGAGTTGAAAATCTTTTCAAGCTGTTTACCGTATGCTGTGTAAACACCGTTTTCAACTGATACATAAACCTCTCTGTAATCGTCGTCCTCGTCAATATCGCGAGCTTCGTAAGGAATAATTACAGTTTCCTCCGGAGCAGTCTCTTCAAGCAGATGGTATGCCGCTTTTAAAAGCTCATCTACGCCCTCATGAATAGGAGCGCAAATCGGATAAACCATAAGACCCTTTGACTCGATGTAATCAGTGAATTTCTTTACGTCCTCTGGACTTGCCATATCGGTTTTATTTGCGGCAACAATCTGAGGCTTTGATGCAAGCTTTTTAGAGTAAGAAGCTAATTCATTGTTAATCTTTACAAAGTCCTCAATTGGGTCGCGTCCTTCGGATCCAGAAACATCGACTATGTGGATTAAAATACGCGTTCTTTCAACGTGTTTTAAAAAGTCAAGTCCAAGTCCAAGGCCCTCTGATGCACCTTCGATAAGACCAGGAATATCGGCCATAACAAAGGAATTATTGTACATATTTACAACGCCAAGCTTTGGAGTCAGTGTTGTAAAATGATAATTTGCAATCTTTGGGTTTGCAGAAGTTGATACTGAAAGAAGTGTGCTTTTTCCTACGTTTGGATATCCAAGAAGACCTACATCAGCAATAAGCTTTAACTCAAGCTCGATTGTCTTTTCTCTTGAAAAGCCGCCTGCTTCTGCAAAATTCGGTGCTTGTCTTACTGAATTTTTAAATAAGACATTACCTTTTCCGCCCTTACCGCCTCTTGCGGCAATAAAGCTCTGGCCATCCTCAACGAGATCCGCCATTATTTCACCGGTTTCGACGTCTCTGACGGTGGTCCCTACCGGAACCTTAATGATATAGTCAGCTCCCGCTTTGCCGAATTGCTGACGACCTCTGCCGTCTTCACCCGGCTCAGCCTCGTACTTGGTTTTGTATTTAAAATCCATCAGAGTACGAAGATTTATATCAGCCATAAGCACGATATCTCCGCCCTTGCCGCCATTACCACCATCAGGACCGCCCTGAGGGATATTGGCTTCACGTCTGAAGGAAACCGCGCCATTTCCGCCTTTACCGGATTTAATATTAATTTGTGCTTTATCTACAAATGTGTTTGCCATAGGAATAAAATAAGGGCTCTAAAAGAGCCCTTTACAGTACTTAGCCTTCAGAATATACGCTAACTTGCTTTCTGGTCTTGTCTTTTCTTTCGAATCTAACAACGCCATCCTGCTTTGCGAAAATTGTGTCATCTCCGCCGATACCTACATTGTTACCCGGGTGGATCTTAGTTCCTCTCTGTCTAACAATAATTGTACCTGCACTAACGAACTGACCATCGGCTCTCTTGACTCCTAAGCGCTTCGACTCACTGTCGCGACCGTTCTTAGAGCTACCTACACCTTTTTTACTTGCCATGTGTGTTTACCTCCGATCCATTAATTAGCTGCTACGATATTTGTTATTTCAAGCTGTGTGTAAGGCTGTCTGTGACCCTGCTTCTTGCGATAGTCCTTCTTTGCCTTATACTTGTAAATAACTACCTTCTTGGCTTTGCCGTTTTCTACTACATTGCATTCAACTGCTGCGCCTTCTACGAATGGCTTACCAACAACTGTCTTGCCGTCACCGCTGATAGCGATAACTTCATTTAAAACGACTTTCTGTCCTGCTTCAACGTTTAACTTTTCAACGTTGATAACGTCACCAACGGATACGCGATACTGCTTACCGCCGGTCTGTACAACTGCGTACATAATGTTTACCTCCATTTTACTACGGGCTCGCCTTTATGGGTATGCATGTAAAATGCATTTGAAAAGAACCACATTTAGTGCGGCAACGTTAGAATTTTATCAGTAATTACATATCTTGTCAATAAAAAATGCAAAATGCTTAGAATTATTTTTCTTGTAATTCTAAGCATTTCATGAGTTTATTCAATTATTACGCCGTCTTCATCAACCTCGAAAACGTCATCATCTTCGATGGCATCCTCATCCTTGTGAGAAATATATTTTTCTCTGAGCTGATCTTCAAGTGTGCTCATAAGCTCAGGTCTTTCTTTGAGATATGTCTTAACATTTTCTCTGCCCTGGCCTATTCTTTCACCATTAAAGGAGTACCATGCTCCGGACTTTTCAATTAAGCCTGCCTCAACTGAGCAATCAAGTATGTCGCCTGCTCTTGAAATGCCCTCGCCATACATAATATCGAATTCGGTCATCTTAAACGGTGGAGCAACCTTGTTCTTAACAACCTTTACTCTGGTTCTGTTACCTACAACATTTTCTCCGACCTTAATTGATTCGATTCTTCTGACATCAAGTCTGACGGATGAGTAGAATTTTAATGCTCTGCCGCCTGTTGTTGTTTCAGGATTGCCGAACATAACGCCAACCTTTTCGCGAAGCTGGTTTATGAAGATAACACATGTATTTGTCTTATTTACAACGCCAGTTAGCTTTCTTAAGGCCTGGGACATAAGTCTTGCCTGAAGACCTACATGAGAATCGCCCATATCACCCTGGATTTCGGCCTTAGGTACAAGTGCCGCAACAGAGTCAATTACAATTACTGAAATAGCTCCGGATCTGACAAGCATTTCGCAGATTTCGAGTGCGTCCTCACCTGTGTCAGGCTGGGAAACAAGCAGCTTGTCGATATCTACGCCAAGGTTCTTTGCGTATACAGGATCAAGTGCATGCTCTGCATCAATAAATGCGGCCTTGCCGCCCGCTTTTTGAGCCTCTGATATAACATGAAGTGCAAGTGTTGTTTTACCTGAAGATTCAGGTCCGTAGATTTCTACGATTCTTCCCTTTGGTACACCACCAATTCCGCATGCAAGGTCAAGTGATATAGACCCTGTAGGAATGGCCTCAATATTAAGTCTTGCGTTTTCATCGCCAAGGCTCATAATCGATCCTTTTCCAAATTTCTTATCTATTTGAAGTAATGCTGCCTCAAGGGCTTTATCCTTTTCACTGAGTTCTTCTTTTTTAACAGCCATATAATCCTCCGATAATTTTCAACGATAGAACAAGTGTTTTGTAAAGTAAACGTTTGTTCTATCTAATAATACGATATATTTCTTTCCCCGTCAAGAATTATTTCTTAAAAAGAATATTACCATATAATGTAATTGCTGTAAAGTATTAACCTTGAAAAACTGATTTGTTTTTTATGCAATAATTTGCTCCGGAAATAACAGTCATCACAAGTGATGCGTAAAACAAAACGTAGCCTGCATAGAAAAATACAGGACTGATAGTTTTGATGATAAGGCATGGCACTGCAAACATCTGAAGAAATGTCTTAATCTTTCCTGCCATGTCAGCGGCGATAACTGTGCCCTTGCTTGCGGCAACCGTTCTTACTCCGGCAACAAGAAATTCTCTGAATAATATGATAATCAGCGTCCAGCCCGGTATAACATTATTTGCAACCATTAAAGTGAAAGCCGCATAAACAAGGATTTTATCAGCAAGTGGATCCATAATTTTACCAAAGTTAGTAACGAGATTATATTTTCTTGCAATTTTTCCGTCAGCCATATCGGTAAGAGATGCAAGGACAAAAATAATAAGAGAAACCCAATACATGTCCTTCATATAAAAAACAATGAAAAACGGAACAGCTATAATTCTGGCAAGCGTAAGCTTATTTGGTAAATTCATTAAACTAATTCTCCATTTAAATCGTAATCAAAGGCATCTGTAATTTTCACTTTTACAAAGCTGCCCGGCTTTAACTTTTTCTTAGAGCTGAAAATAACTGCATTATCTATATCCGGAGCATCGTATTCAGTGCGTCCGATGTAAACTCCGGGGCTGTCGAGCTCTTCAACCAAAACCTCAAGCGTCTTTCCGACTAATTCTTCATTATGCCTTAGTGAAATTGCTCTTTGAAGCTCCATGATTTTATCCTGTCTTCTCAGCTTTGCATCCTCTTTAACCTGAGAAGGCATTTTTGCGGCCCTTGTGCCCTCCTCTTTTGAATATGTGAAAACACCGAGCCTGTCGAACTTGGTATCATCAACAAAGTCATAAAGCAGCTTGAAATCCTCTTTATATTCACCCGGGAAACCGACAATAAAGGTTGTTCGTATTCTGATATCAGGTATTTCTTTTCTAAGCTTTGAAATAGTTTTATTAATTGATGCCTGAGTGGATTTTCTGTGCATCAATTTAAGCACCTTATCTGAATAATGCTGAAGAGGAATATCAATGTATTTGACAATTTTGTCTTCTGCTTTGATTGTCTGAATTAACTCATCGGAGATTTCATCCTCATAGCAATACATTATTCTGATCCAATGAATTCCGTCTATTTTGCACAGCCTTCTGAGAAGCTTTGGAAGATCTTCATACGCCGTAACATCCTGACCGACAATTAATAGCTCTTTAATCCCCTGCTTTGCAAGCTCTTCAGCTTCTTTTACTATTGTGTCAAAGTCTCTTGAGCGGTAGCCGCCTCTGATATATGGAATAGCGCAGTAGCTGCAAACATTTTTGCAACCATCGGATATTTTGAGAGGAGCTGTCCATTCGCCCTTAACAGGAGCTCTTCTGCCATACTCTTCATAGCATCTTGGGGCTTTGGAATTAATCAGTTCTCTTTTATCGGAATTGATAAAATCGAAAAGCTTGTCATAATCGTTTACACCAAGAAAAGCGTCAACCTCAGGCATTTCCTTAAAGAGCTCTTTTGCATATCTTTGAGACAGACAGCCGCTAACAATTAGTCTCTGCTTATCGGTTTTAATGCTTCCAAGCTCAAGAATTGCTTCAATGGATTGCACCTTAGCATCTTTAATGAATCCGCAGGTATTTACAATCATTACATCAGCCTTAAATGGATCATCAATAAGCTTTAATCCTCGTGACAATAAATCCCCTCTGATGAATTCGCTGTCGCATGTATTTTTATCGCATCCGAATGTTTTTAAATATACTTTCATTATTTAGAAATCAACTTCCTCTTCATCAATTGCGGCTTTTGTTTCTACTGCATTTTGAACATCTGCGGCAGTAATAAGTACTTTTCTCGGGTGACTTCCGTCCTGTGGTCCGACAACGCCTCTGGCTTCCATTTCATCAATGAGTCTTGCGGCCCTGTTATATCCAATGCGGAATCTTCTTTGAATAGCAGATACGGAAACGGTATCTGAACCTGCGGCAAATTCTACAGCTTCCTTATAGAATTCGTCTTCATCATCATTTGAGCTGTCGCTCTTTCCCGGAGTCTTGCTTAAAGCTTCGTTTACCTTTTCGCTGTAAACAGCAACTCCCGAATTCTTCTTAATGTAATCAATGACCTTTTCAATTTCCTCATCAGAAACGAAGCAGCCTTGAACGCGCATTGGCTTAGGCAGGCTCTGAGGACTGTAAAGCATATCGCCCTTTCCTATCAGAGTTTCTGCACCACCTTCATCAAGGATTACTCTGGAGTCCATCATTGATGATACTGCAAGCGCGATTCTTGATGGGAAGTTGGATTTAATAGTACCGGAGATTACGTTAACTGATGGATGCTGTGTTGCAAAAATCAAATGAATTCCGGCAGCTCTGGCCTTAGCGGCAAGTCTGTTAATATATGTCTCGATTTGGTTCTGAGCAACAGCCATAAGGTCTGCCATTTCGTCGATGATTATAACAATCTGAGGAAGAACCTTTTCCTTTTCATCATTTGCAATGCAGGTCTCGTTATAGCTTGTCAGATCTCTTACCGACTCGGTTTCGAACTTTTTATAACGCTCGTCCATTTCTGTTACAGCCCAGCCGAGTGCAGCCGCAGCTTTACTTGGTTCGGTTACTACCGGAATAAGCAAATGAGGAATTCCATTGTAAACTGATAGCTCTACAACCTTAGGGTCGATAAGTATCAGCTTAACCTCTTCCGGAGTAGCCTTATAAATAAAGCTCATAATAATGCTGTTAATGCAAACGGATTTTCCGGAGCCTGTACTACCCGCTATGAGCAGATGAGGCATTTCTTTCAGGTCAGATACAACAGCCTGACCTGCAATATTCTTGCCGAGTCCCATTGAAATCTTTGATTTAGCATTGGTAAATTCCTTTGAATCAAGTATTTCTCTGAGGCTGACCATACTGACAGCATTGTTGGATACTTCAATACCAACCGCTGCTTTTCCCGGTATAGGAGCTTCGATTCTAAGGCTCTTCGCCTTAAGGTGAAGCATAATATCATCGTGAAGCTTTGATATGCTAGACACCTTTACACCGGGAGCCGGCTGAACTTCAAATCTTGTTACAGATGGACCTTGGGTTACATCTACTACACTTGCTCTAACGCCAAAGCTTGCAAGCGCATCCTCAAGCATTCTTGATTGCTCTGCCAAATCACCACCGGAGGATTTTGAGCCTGCTTTAGATTTATTAAGAAGGCTGATAGGCGGAAATTTATATTTTATTGGCTTTGCTGCATAGTTTTCATCCGGGAAGAGCTTTGCGGATGTAGCATTCGCTCCCGCAGGCGCCATTGGACTTAAATTCACTTCTCCGTCCAATCCCTTTCCATCGCTTACTGTAGTTTTCCCTTCAAGACCAAAGCCTTCAGAGCTCTTAGTTTGTCCTGAACCAAAAAGATTATCATCGTTAACGAAGCTTATGATTCTTTCTTTATTTCCTAAATTCCTGTAATTCGGATCAAATTCTTCGGATGTTTCCGGGGCTTCTTCTTGTATTGCTGCAGGTTCAGCTTCTTTCTTTCCGAACAGCTTAAACTTCGGAAGCTTCATTGTCTGGTCACTTGCAGGTATTGTCAGCTGTTCTTCTATTTCATCTTCAAAATGAGTATTATCAATTTTGGGGTTCTCAATTGAATGAACCTCATCTATGCGAGTTTTGTGCTCAATTTCTTTTTTAATATCATCGATTTTAATCTGCTTTTCTTCGTGTTCAGCCTCCTCCATTGCCAGAGCAACAGCCTCTCTTTTTGCCTGAGCTTTAATCTTAAGCTTATCAAACAAAGCAGATAAAGGTGAATTAATAATAAAGAGCAAAGTGATAATAATACCTACTGCACATACTATGTAAACTCCGGTCTTTCCGATTGCGGTGAATAGCAGAGAGTAAATTAAAGTACCGATAAGCCCTGAAGAACTTTTTCCTAAATTATATATGCTTAATAAGAGCTTCCAGCTAATTTTTGGAAGCGCAGCAGAAAAGCTGGCATTTATTGTTGCAACAAGGAAAAACAGTACAATCAGACTGAGAATAGATCTCCAGGTTATATACGATGTTTTCTGAGCGAAATTGAGGATTCCGTATACTATTAAGTAATAAGGGAATGCATATGCAACCTTTCCGAATAAGCCAAATAAAACATCTTGAATTACTTCCCCGACAGGACCTGTTGTATTGGTATGAAGACTGACAGCCAAAAATACGCCAAGGGCTATAATCAGTACGGAAATAATTTCATCCTTAATCTCTTTTTTTCTGGCAAGCTCAGCAGATTTTTTTGCAGTCTCAGCTTTTATTCTTTCCTTCTGAGCATCGCTTTGCTTAGTTGTTCTCTTCTTTTGTTGAGCCATTAATTTAACCTTTCCTTTGCAATAGTTTTTATTTGCTCTTGTGTGTCGGAAATTGTGTCGTTATATATTACTAAATTTGATTTTGCAATTCTTTCTTCATCAGAAATTTGGCTGGCAATTCTTTTTTCGATTTCCTCTCTGGAAATTCCGTCCCTGACAAGTAATCTGTTTACGCGAGTTTCTAGATCAGCAACTACAGCCCAAATTTCATCGCACTCTTTATCCAAGCCGCTTTCATATAGAAGTGGAACATCGAGAATTATATTCTTTCCTTTGTTGTCATTTATTCGTCTATGGATTTCTTTAACGACTTCCTTATGGGTTAATTCATTAAGCTGAATCAGTTTATCCTTATCTGAAAAAACAATAGAAGAAAGATAACGTCTGTCTAAAGCATAGTCCGGAGCCGGAGCACATTCTGCTCCAAAAAGCTCACGGATTTTTAGAACAAGATCTTTACCCGGCAATGTTAAATCCTTATATATTTTATCTGCATCAACGATTACACAACCGTATTTTTCAAGCTCAAGGCAAACGGTAGATTTGCCGCTGCCACTGCCACCACTTAAACCTATAATCATCTTTAACCTCTACTTTAAATCATACCAGCTAAAGCCTTCTTCTGAAGAAACATTGAGTGCCACTGCCATTACAGCGGCAGACATCATATTCTCTGATAGAATTGCTTTAACCTTTTCTGCATCACTTATCTTTGTATGTACGATTAATTCATCGTGTATTTGAAGAATTAACTTTGAATCCGGACATTCTTTTTTGAGTGCAGCATAAACCTTAATCATAGCTAACTTAATTATGTCCGCAGCAGTACCTTGAATTGGCGTGTTCATAGCAAGTCTTTCACCTAGCTGTCTTACCATAAACTGAGAAGCGCTTATTTCATTAATCGGACGCCAGCGTCCAAAAAGGGTTCTGATGCCGCCTGTAGATTTTGCTTCGCTGATACATGAATCAAGGAAAGACTTAACACCTGTAAATTCAGAGAAATAATCATTGATGTACTTTTCTGCTTCAAAGCGGCTGATGCCAAGCTCTTCAGAAAGTCCGAAGCCGGACATGCCATATATTACGCCGAAGTTTACAGCCTTAGCATTGCTTCTTTGAAGTGCTGTAACCTCATCTAAAGGTACATTAAAAACTTTAGATGCTGTTTCGGCATGAATATCATGTCCATTATTAAAGGCATTAATCAGCTTTTCATCCTTACTCATATGAGCAAGAATTCTAAGCTCAATTTGCGAATAGTCAGCACCGATTAAGCAGTAATCCTTACTGTCAGCGGTGAACATTTTGCGAAGCTTCCTACCCTCTTCATCCCTTACAGGAATGTTCTGAAGATTAGGCTCTGTGCAGGAGAGTCTTCCTGTTGCAGTAACGTTTTGCTTAAAGTGTGGATGTAGCTTGCTTGATTCATCAACAAGTGGAATCAGGCCATCAATATAGGTGCTTTTAAGCTTTGTAATCGTTCTGTATTCAAGTATTTTTGATACAAATGGATAATCCTTTGCGAGCTTATCCAAAACCTCAGCGTTGGTCGAATAACCTGTTTTGGTTTTCTTGGCTCCCGGCATATTCATCTTTTCAAATAAAATACTTCCGAGCTGCTTTGGGGAGTTAATATTAAATTCCTCTCCGCACTGTTCATATATTTCTTTTTCAAGAAGTTTTGCCTTATTTCCAAGATCAACTCCGGCATCAGCTAGAGCATCTTTATCAAGCTTGATTCCTATAGCCTCCATCGAAGCTAAAATCTTGCATAACGGAAGCTCAATTTCATATAAAACCTTATCTAATTTATTTGCGGAGATTTCCTTTTTTAACCCGGCTATTTCGGCCTGCATTTTTGCAAACTTCATTGCGCATCTTCCGAATGCATCATCAGCATTTGCAAACATGCTCATCTGAGCCGGAGTATCATCTACAATAAAATCTTCCTGCTTTGAGTTTGGCGATAATAGATATCTTGCAAGAGAAATATCAAATGAGGTATGAATTCCCTCTGTGTTAATCCCATAGCTTTCAAAAATATAATAAATGTTCTGAAGTCCGTATCCGGAGATTCCAAGCTTAATACCGTCAAATACTGAAATATCAAGTCCTGTAGCAACATAGCATTTGCCATCCTTACAAATTTGAATGCATTCAAGGCTTGGTTTTGAAGTGTGAGAATTATCTGAAATAATATCTATTAAAACTTCGCCATTAAGATTTGCTATCAAATTTTCTGAGCCGTAAATGACTTCATAGTCATCCTCATCAATTTGAATTTCTTCCTTGGGAAGCTTTGCAAGATATTTCTTAAAGTCAAGCTTTGTAAACAGCTCTCTCAACCTGACGCTATCTTCTTCTTTGAGCTTAAGATCGTCAATAGAATAATCTACCGGAATATTGGTAATAATGGTCGCAAGCCTTTTTGACATCATTGCAGACATTGCGCCCTCTTCGATTTTTTCTCTGAGCTTATCGGATTCAATTTCTTCGGTATGCTGCAGCATATTCTCTATTGAGCCAAACTGCTTAATAAGCTTTGTAGCTGTCTTTTCACCGACTCCGGGAATGCCCGGAATATTATCTGATGTATCGCCTCTAAGGCCTTTGTAATCGATAAACTGGATATGATCAAATCCGTATTCTTCAAGCATAGCAGCATCATCATAGAGCTTAAATTCGCTGATGCCTTTCTTGGTAAGGATAACTTTAGTTAGATCTGTTGCAAGCTGAAGCGCATCCTTATCTCCGGTAATAATAAAGCTTTCAAGGCCTTCGGACTCTGCCATTTTAGCCGTAGTGCCGAGAATATCATCTGCTTCCCAGCCGTCCTCTTCATATCTGAAAATACCCATTGCATCCAAAATCTCTTTTAATACAGGCATTTCCATTGCAAGCTCTTCAGGCATCCTGCGTCTTCCGGCTTTATATTCTGTATATTCCTTGTGTCTGAATGTAGGGGCTTTTCTGTCAAAAGCAACAAGCATATGACTCGGCTTATAATCAGCCTTAATTTTATATAGCATGCTAAGAAAACCATAGATACCCTGTGTGTAAAAACCATCTGCGGTAATCATAGGCTTTTGAATAGCGTAAAATGCTCTGTTAATTAAGCTGTTTCCGTCAATAATAATTAATCTACTCATACACAATTATTATACCATATATAGTAGATAAATAATCTTCTTTATACAATTTAATACTTTTGTAAATAAAAACGACCATTACCAAAATAGGTAACGGTCGAATCAATATCTGTTAAATTTATTCTTCGTAAAGATCTAATGTGCAGTTTGTATAAACATTCTGAACATCATCATTATCTTCGAGTGAAGCGATAAGCTTCTTTAAGTTCTTAATTGCGCCCTCATCTGTCGGAGTTGCTGTAACATTAGGAACCTGATCGATATTTGCATCTGCAAATGAGATTCCTGCAGCCTTAAGAGCATCACTTACATCGTTAAATGCGTCCGGAGCACATGTTACTTCGAAGCAATCATCATATGTAGCAACGTCTTCAGCACCTGCATCAAGAACTGCCATCATCAGATCATCTTCTGTTAAATCGCTGTCTTCTCTGTCAATTGTGAAAACACCCTTACGTTCAAACATGAATGATACGCAGCCCGGCTTACCGAAGTTTCCGCCGAACTTATCAAAGTCATGCTGTACTGCAGATACTGCTCTGTTTCTGTTATCAGAAAGACATTCAACGATAACTGCAACACCACCTGCGCCATATCCTTCGAAGGTCATTTCTTCATAGCTTTCTCCACCGAGTTCTCCGGTACCCTTCTGGATGGCACGCTTTATATTATCATTAGGCATTCCAATGCCTTTAGCTTTTTCAATTGCTGTTCTGAGTCCCGGATTGTAATCAGGATCTCCACCAGCCTTAGCTGCTACTGTAATTAACTTTGCATATTTAGTAAAGGTTGCGGCTCTTTTTGAGTCTTGTGCGGCTTTTCTACCCGCAATAGTTCCATGTCTACCCATCGGTATCGGTCTCCTCTCATTTCTTAACGCCTAATAATACCATAAAATGTATATTTGTTCAATATGAAGATTTGACTAATTATAATTATTTCATTAAAATATACAAATATTATTACGCTTTCGAGGTATGCAATGTCAGAAAATACAAAAAATCAAAATTCAGCTGATAAAATGGGCACTGCCCCTTTATTAAAACTTATAATTACAATGTCACTTCCGAGCTTTTTTTCAATGATGGTTCAAGCTCTTTATAATATTGTTGACAGTATTTTCGTTTCCAGATTGGGAGAATACGCTCTTTCGGCAGTATCAATTGTCTTCCCTATCCAGATGCTTATTATTTCTGTAGGTTCAGGTGCATCCGTCGGCCTATCTTCACTAATTTCAAGAAGACTCGGTGAGAAGAATATTAAATCAGCTCAATCTGCTGCAGACCACGGAGTTTATTTATCCGTTGCGCATTGGACATTGTTCCTTATTTTTGGCTTATTCTTCAGCAATTGGTTTTGCAGACTATTCTCAGATTCTGAAATCCTTTACAACGCAGCAAATACATATTGCAAGATAGTAACAATAGGATCCCTTTTCGTTATTAACAGCTGTTCAACTGAAAAAGTTATGCAGGCTTGCGGTAATGTGACTCTTCCCATGATCACTATGATAAGCGGTGCAGTCACTAATATTATACTTGATCCAATTATGATATTCGGATATTTCGGATGCCCAAGGCTTGAGGTTGCCGGAGCAGCGTATGCAACAGTAATCGGACAAATTGTTACTTTCGTTCTGAATATTATATTTATAGCCAAGGCAAAAATAGCTGTTAAGCCAACATATAAATTAAGAAAAATTGAAATTAGAACAATAAAGGATATATATGCTGTAGGAATTCCTGCAATGATTATGCAGGCAATTTCTTCTGTAACTACTCTTTGTCTTAATACAATACTTACTGCATTCAGCTCAACCTATGTAGCAGTCCTGGGTGTTTATTTCAAACTGCAATCATTTATTTTTATGCCTGTTGTTGGAATAAATTTTGGTATCATGCCGATCATGGGATACAACTACGGGGCTAAGAACAAAGAAAGATTAATGAAAACATATAAATACGGAATGATTATTGCCTTTATTATTATGATAATAGGATCAACTGTATTTAAAACTATTCCTGCTCAATTAATGGGAATGTTTGATGCAGAAGGTGAAATGCTGAAAACCGGCATTGTATGCCTGAAGACCATCAGCTGGATGTTCCCATTGGCTCCAGTCTCAATGATCAGTATTGCTATATTCCAGGCAACAGGACACGGTTTTTATTCTGCATTGGTATCCGTGCTCAGACAATTGATTATTATTGTACCTTTAGCGTATATTTTCTCAAAAGTATGGGGCGTTTTAGGAATTTGGTGGGCATACCCTATTGCTGAAACTGCATCAGTAATCATTTGCTTACTGCTTGTAAGGAGTATATATGTTAAAAAGATAAGTAAATTTTAAAAAAAATCGGAGCAGAGCTCCGATCTTTTTTTTAGAAATGAGTTGTTAAATAAGCCGGGTTATGTATTAATCAATCATCTTTCTAGACCTGTTGTCACCAACAGGCTCAAGCGACCTACCTTCCGGGAAGAGGCGAGCAGCCCCCTTTCGGCCAGTATGCGATGCACTTGGCCCCCTATTTGGTCTTGCTCCGGATGGGGTTTACATTGACGCAGCATGTTACCATGCTACCGGTAAGCTCTTACCTCACCTTTTCACCCTTACCTAATTATGGGCGGTTCTTTTCTGTTGCACTGTCCCGGTGCTTGCGCACGGCAGCCGTTAGCTGTCATCCTGCTCTGCGGAGCCCGGACTTTCCTCACGCATGAAATCGCTTTCATGCCCGCGATTGAATAAACAACTCGCTTTGAATTATAACATATTAATATTTCAAATCAATATCAAGTACAACCGGACAATGATCAGAACCAAATACATCGCCTCTGATTATTACATCATTAACCTTAGTCATAATTCTGTCACTGACAACGAAATAGTCGATTCTCCATCCGACATTCTTTTCTCTGGCCTTCATTCTGTACGACCACCAGGAGTACTCTACTTTATCGGGATAAAGGCTTCTGTAGCTATCCTTAAAGCCGGAGTCTAAAAGCTTGGTAAAAGCATCTCTTTCTTCATATGAAAAGCCTGCATTACCTATATTGGTTTTTGGATTCTTTAAATCTATTTCATTATGAGCCACATTTAAATCGCCGCACATTATTACAGGCTTGTTCTTATCAAGCTTCTTCATGTACTTAAGACGTTTGTCTTCCCAATCAAGTCTGTAATCGATTCTTGCAAGGCCGTCCTGAGCATTTGGAACATAATTATCTATAAGATAAAAATCTTTATATTCCAGGCAAACTGTCCTGCCCTCATTATCAAAGCCTATTATATCCGCACTTATTGCTTCCTTTTTTGCAAAAATCATAGTGCCGGAGTAACCTTTTTTTTCAGCGCTGTTAATATACTGATAATAACCGGGCAGTTCTACCTTAATTTGATCAGGCTGAGCTTTGGTTTCCTGAAGGCATACAAAATCAGCATCTTCAGCAAGCATAAAATCAAGCAGGCCCTTTCCAAGGCAGGCTCTTATTCCATTAACATTAAAACTGATTATTTTCATTTCTATAACATATAATTAAACGGGTTTTGATTTACCTTGCTTGCGATGATTTCAACACTATCACCAAGTGCAGATTTTAGCTGTTTGCACATATTAGGAACAAAAATCTGTTCTGTACCCCAGTGACCTGCATCTATTACTGCCAGGCCTGCATCAGCAGAAAACTGTGCATAATGATGTGTAAGATCTCCGGTAACAAAGGCATCTGCAATTTTATATGCATCCTGCCAAAGCTCAGCTCCGGCTCCTGTGCAGCAAGCTACGGTCTTAATCATGGCCTCAGGATTTCCGGTAAATTTAATTCCGTCAATATTCAGCTTTTCGGAAATCTGATATACAAAATCTTCAAGCTTAATTGCTTTTGACAGAGTGCCGACCTTTAAAAATTCTTCTGTATCAGGAACTATTTTTATGCTTTTTATTCCAAGCAGCTTCATGAGGTAATCTGTATTTCCGCCCTTGATTTTGTCAAATGGTGTGTGGCACGCAAAAACATCTATATCAGCCTTAATCAATCTTTGAACATATCTGCCCCTCGGATCACAAGCGTGGACGCTCTTAAGAGGCTCAAAAATCATAGGATGATGGTTAACGATGAAATTAACTCCGAGTGTAATAGCTTCATCAATAACCGCATCATTAATCTCCATGGCAACGAGAATCTTTTTTACGTCCTTTGGTCCGGTACATATTTGCATTCCGGAGTTATCCCACTTTGCCTGCATTTCAAGTGGTGAAAGCTTTAATAATGCATCTTTAATTTGTTTGTTTTTCATTTTGTAACCTCTCAGCCTTTATCAATCTATCCTTCCAGGATTCTATTATTTCTGTTGTTGCTTTCGAGTTTTGCATATTCTCGATGACGATTTTTACTTTTCTGATATATTCCTTCAGATATTCATCAAAGAGCGCATCTTCATAAAGCTTTTCCGGCAAATAGTAATCATCATGGCTTTTAACATCAGTGCATGGCATAGCAACGATTATCTCGCAAAGCTTTCCATCCTCTTTAACCAGCCTTTCCTCAGTAATTTGAAAGCTATTTTCAAATAACCACTGCCTGAGTAAAAAAGGTCTTTTTCTGGGCTGCAATACAAATCTTTCGTAGCTTTTTGTTTTATCCAAATCATCGGATAGGATTTCAATAATTGTTTCTGCGCCCATTCCTGCGATGATAATAGTAGACACTTCAGACTTCTTTACTGGCTTTAATCCGTTTCCAAGTCTTAAATCATAATACTGAGGAAGTATTCCAACTCTGTTAAGATTTTTTTGTGCCTTTTCAAGTGGCCCTTCATTAATGTCTGTCATTACCGCAAATGGACATTTTTCACTTGCAATTAAATGTATAGGCACAAACCCATGGTCCGTGCCTACGTCTGCTACCGGCTTTTCTGCAATAGCGCATTCAGCCAGCATCTTCATTCTTTCTGAAAAATTATATTTATTCAAGATAGTCTCTGAGTCTCTTTGATCTGTTTGGATGACGAAGCTTTCTTAATGCCTTAGCTTCAATCTGACGGATTCTTTCACGCGTTACATTAAACTGCTGTCCAACCTCTTCAAGAGTGCGAGCTCTTCCGTCATCAAGGCCGAATCTGAGTCTTAATACCTGCTGCTCTCTGTCAGTTAAAGATGAGAGCACTTCCATCAGCTGTTCTCTGAGCATAGAGAAGGCTGCGGCATCAGCAGGGCTTGGAACATCATCATCAGGAATAAAGTCACCAAGATGTGAATCTTCTTCTTCACCAATTGGAGTTTCAAGTGAAACAGGCTCCTGAGCAATCTTAGAAATTTCTCTAACCTTTTCTACGGGGATATCCATCTCAGCAGCGATTTCCTCCGGACTTGGATCTCTTCCGAATTCCTGAAGAAGCTGTCTTGTAACCCTGATTTGCTTATTTATTGTTTCGACCATATGTACAGGAATTCTGATTGTTCTTGCCTGGTCAGCGATAGAACGTGTAATTGCCTGTCTGATCCACCATGTTGCGTATGTAGAGAACTTAAAGCCCTTTCTCCAATCAAACTTATCAACGGCTTTAATAAGACCAAGATTACCTTCCTGAATCAAATCGAGGAAAAGCATGCCTCTTCCTACATATCTTTTAGCAATGGATACTACGAGTCTGAGGTTTGCTTCGCAGAGCTTATGCTTTGCTTCCTCACCCTTTTCGACTATATCCATCTTCTTCATGAGCTTTTCAAGCTTAGCTCTGTTGGTCTTGGTTTCCTTTTTTGCAAGCTTTGCCTCAAGCTCTTCAATTTCGGCCTTAATTTGCTGACCTTCCTCCATGGCCTTTGCAAGATCCATTTCTTCGTCAGCAGAAAGAAGAGAAACCTTTCCGATTTCCTTTAGATACATTCTGACAGGGTCATCAACAGCGATTCCCTTAGGAACATCTTCAAGATTATCTTCTGCAGCTTCTGCAACAATTTCCTCAAGCTCAGCCTCATCAGCCTCAGACATATCTGCATCATCAACATCATCAACCTCTTCAGTTTCTTCCTCTTCAGAGCTTAAATTAGGTGCAACAACGTCAATTTTAGCAGCTTCAAGAGCGGCAAAAAATGTGTCTCTGTCTGCAGGATCAAGATCAATTTCTTCCATTATTTCTTCAATAGCAGATAAATCAATTGATCTGTTCTTTTTTGCTTTTTCAAATAATGGCAATAAAGCTTCAAATTTTTTGTCAGTAGTAATATCTACTTCGTACTCCACGTTTATACCTCTCTTTATTTCTGTAGTGTCATATATTCTACCATGAGCTTTTCGATAAGCTCCGGGTTAGTATCTGCATCGGCAAGGTCAAGTATATCTTGAATTTCCTTTTTACGTTTATCCTTGCGTTGTTTATCAAGCTTAAAAATGCAATCATCAAATGCCTTTTTATCATTAGATCCTATATGAATTTCATCTATAAGTTCATTAACATATTTAAGGCATTCATTGTTAAGCTGATCCTTAAAAGCGTCTAAATCAAATTCTTTTTCCGGAGCATACATTTTATCTAAAACTGCATACGTGCTTCTTGCCGCTTCAGATATAAAGCTGTCTCCGTAATCCTTTAACTTGTCAAAGTATTCACTGTGCATCAGAGATAATTTAATCAGAGTTTTTTCGAGTAAAAGTTGACTTTGACTGATTTCAACTTCGGGCTCGATATCGGATTTATCTGATGCCTGTTCAGTGGCCTTGACCTCAGGCACCTCCTGATTAACCTCTCGCCGGAGTGCTCCTTCTGAGATTTTTTCTGCTCTGGATATTTTCTTTATATATAAATCAGCTTCAACCGGACTGAGCTTTCTTAAAACAGAAGCAACTGCCTGAAGAAATTTAACGCCCTGCGAAGTATCGTTTATATCGTATTTTTTCTTTATAAGGCAAACCTTATAGTCGATATCTGATAAGGCTTTTTCTTTAATCAGATTCTTAAAATCATCAGCGGAATGCTTTCTTACATATTCGTCAGGATCCTTACCCTCATCGACATGAAGGACCTTTACATCAAGGCCTGCATCTCTAAGGATGTCAATCCCCCTAAGAGCGGCATTTATTCCCGCAGAATCGGCATCATAGCAAAGCACAACCTTATTAGTATAACGCTTTAAAAGCTTTGCTTGCTCTGTGGTAAGAGCCGTTCCGCAGCTTGCGCAGACATTTTCCACTCCGGCCTGATATAAAGACGCAACATCCATATATCCTTCAACAACAATGGCATAGCCATCGTCTTGAATTGCTTTTTTTGAAAGATTTAAACCAAATAGATTGTATTTCTTCTGGAATATCAGTGATTCCGAAGAGTTTAAATACTTCGGATCACCCTCACCAACTATTCTGCCGCCGAAGCCAATGATTTGACCCTTTGTGTTGATAATCGGAAAAACAACTCTGCTGCGAAAACGGTCATATACACGACCCTTATCATTTTTTGAAACGAGTGACAGCTCAAGAGCTTGTTCATTAGTAATCTTATTAGAGTGCAGATGCTTTAAAAGAGTATCCCAATCGGCGTCAGCCCAGCCGATTCCGAACTTCTGTATTGTTTCGTTTTTAAAACCACGGCCTTGCATGTATTTAAGGCCTTCATTTCCGGGCTTTTTTATTGAATCAAAGAAATATCTTGCGGCGATTTTGTTTATTTCATAATATGGGCCCTTATCAGGACCCTGGTTTTCATACAGGCTTTCAAGCTCTATGCCGTATTGCTGAGCAAGCTTTTCAATTGCCTCCTGAAAACCGATATTATAATATCTTTTAACAAATTCAATTACATCGCCTGTTGCTCCACAGCCAAAACAGGTAAATATCTGTTTTGTTTCAGAAACAACAAAAGAAGGAGTCTTTTCGTTATGAAAGGGGCAAACGCCCTTATAATTACTCCCCGCCCTCTTTAGAGGAACAACCGATGATATTACATCAACAATGTTGCACCTTGACTTAATCTCTTCAATTGCATTGCTATAAGTCTTTGACACGTTTATATATACTACGAAGTTTTATTATTTCCTTTTATTAAAATCAAAAAAATATAAAAAATAACCCCAAATGCATACTAACATTTGAGGTTATAAGTAATTAACTATTATTTAACGTTTTAATCTCCAACCGGATGGAACAAATAAATCGCTATATAAATTAATTGCATATCGATCTGTCATTCCTGCTATGAAATCCTTAACAATTTCATCAAGCCCATCACGCTCTTGAAGCTGCAAGAGTTCATTTGGGAGTTCATCAGGGTGTCCCATATAGTAATCATATAAAGAGAATATCATTGTCTGAATTTTGCTAAGCTCAGCATTTTGTTTAACAACAGGGTTTTTATATACTGCTTCAAACATATAATCCCTTAGCATATCCATATATTTTGCAGCATCATCACTTTGAACAATTTGGTTTTGTCCATCAGAAGCCATAACAATGTCCTTAACCAGAAAGTCAATTCTTGTACCATGAGAATACCCAATATGCTCGCAGCATTCCTTTGGAATATCGCTCTTGGAAATAATTCCGGCTCTTATAGCATCGTCGATGTCATGATTAATGTATGCAATCCTATCGGAAAACCTAACGATTTGGCCTTCAAGTGTGTATGGGATTCCTTTGCCACTGTGATTGACAATTCCATCCCTAACCTCATCAGTCAAATTCATTGTCCTGCCGGACTGCTTTCTTTCAAGAACATCTACAACCCTGAGACTTTGAATATTGTGACTGAAGCCTCCGGGATGCTTAATATTAAGAAACTCCTCGCCATTGTGACCAAAAGGAGTATGCCCCAAATCATGTCCCATAGCTATTGCCTCGGTTAAATCCTCATTTAAACGCAAGGCTCTGGCAATAGTTCTGGCAATTTGGCTAACCTCCAAGGTATGGGTCAGTCTAGTTCTGAAATGATCGCCCTCCGGAGCCAAAAATACCTGAGTTTTATGCATCAAGCGTCTTAAAGACTTTGAATGAATAATTCTGTCACGATCTCTTTGAAACTCGGTTCTGAGTTCATCCTTTTCTTCGTAAACTGCTCTGCCTCGTGTTTCTGCGGACTTTGTCGCAAACTCAGACAGATGTTCGTATTCTTGTTTTTCTATTTGCTCTCTTAGTATCATGAATTTGTTGAACCAAACCCTCCGTGTCTTTGTCCCTCAGCATCATCATCAACAGTTATACCATATGGTAAAAATACGCCTTGTGCGAAGGCTTTACCTGCATCAAGATGTAATTCCTTATCCTCATGACTGTCATTGGTTATTTTGACCATAATATGGCCCTCATTGTCAGCATAATAATAATCACTGTCAATAAGACCTATTGTATTATCAAGCTGCAGTCTGTATTTAAAGCCAAGACCACTTTTGGGCATTATAAACAATGCCCAGCCTTCACTGATTTTGCATCTTACACCGGTCTTAACTATTATTGTCTCGCCCTGTTTAAGATTAATTTCATAAGGAGTGAAGAAATCGTAGCCTGCGCTGCCGACCGTTGCTCGTTTTGGTAATTTGATCAGTTCTGTTTCGTCGAATTCTTTTGTGCTGACCTTTTCAAAAATTGCGATTTTGTCCATTTTAACCCTTAATCAGCTTTTTTATATCAAGCTTATTTTTACTGATGCTTACTGCACTGTATTTATTAATATCTGCAATTTGCTCACAGAAACGATTAACCTGCTTTTTTGTTATGGAATCTATTTCCTTCATTGTTTGAGCTTCTGTATAATTTCTTCCGAGAAGCAATCTATTTTTGCCGAGCCTCAGCATCCTGTTATCAAGCTTTTCAAGACCGAATACATATGCCGCCTTCATTCTCTGCTTAACAATTTGAATTTCTTCTTCTGTTAATCCTTTTTCACCAAGTACCTCAAGCTCATGCGCAATACCCTTTACCGCATCAGCTTCTTTGCCAAGGGATACTCCGGCATAGATAAAGTACATACCACATTTTGAGTAAGCTTGCGGACATGAGAACACCGTATATGCAAGGCCTTGCTCTTCTCTGATATTTTGGAACAATCTGCTGGACATTGATCCGCCAAGAACATCATTTACTATTGACTGTGCATAATAGTCCTTTGAGTCCAAACTTAGTGTAGGAAGACCAAAAGCTATATGTGTTTGATTGATGTCCTTTTTGAGGTTGGAATAGCTTGGCTTAAGATTTACTGAAAAGCTTCTATCAACATTTTTAGTAGCTTTAAACTTGCACATATATTGATTAATCTGTGATTTCAATATCTTTTCATCATAGTTTCCTGAAACAGCCACAACAATATTATCTTTAGTATAATGATTGTTTATATACTTAATAATATCTTCCCTGTGAATATTTTTTAAAGACTTCCTGGTACCAATAATTGAATTGGAAACATCAGTGCCCTTCATGACGTTTTCCGTTAATACATCGATAATATAATCATCAGGTGTATCTTCAACCATTCTCATCTCTTCAAGAATAACGCCTCTCTCCTTGTTCATTTCTTTTTCATCAAACAAAGAATTTGACATCATATCAAAAAGAACTTCACACACACTTGGGAAAACCTGTGTTAAAGCTTTAGCGTGAAAACAAGTATATTCTTTTCCTGTAAAAGCATTAAACTGAGCCCCGTACTTGTCCATGTCCTCGGCAATAGCCTTGTAGCTTCTGTTTGCGGTACCTTTAAAGAACATGTGCTCAATAAAATGAGATATACCGGAGATTTCAGGAGTCTCATATGAGCTACCTGCTCCAACCCATATACCTATTGCAGCTGCTTGATGCTCGGGCATTTTTTCGCATACGAGAGTTACCCCGCTCTCGAGTTTCTTAACCTTAATCATAATACATATTTTAACATAAAAAGAGACCCTTAATAAAGGGTCTCTTTAAACTCAGATATTTGTTTTGAAACTATCTACCAAACTGGCAGTCATTGTTTCCGGAATTTGTGATCCACATTTCGAGCATGTTGATAGGATCGTTGAAGTCAGCAATCCAACCTTCACGTGCGAAGTCGAAGTTTCCGTTCTTTCTTTCTTCAAGGAATACGTTCCAATCCTGCTGTTCGATTGTAAGTTCGATACCAACCTGCTTGAGGTCCTGCTGAATGGATTCAGCAACTGCGATGTGACCGGAAGAAGTATTTGTGAGGTATGTGAGCTGGATAGGTGTAGAAGCATCAAGCTTTCCATCCTTGAACTTGTAACCTGCAACTTCGAGGAGTTCAATAGCCTTAGCTACTGTAGCATCATGATCATTGTTGATTCCATATGCATCATAGTATCCGCCGGATGTAGCTGTCTTGAATACTCCACCGTTACCATCTGCCATGCCGATTGGGAGGTAAGTATCAGCTGCAACCTGTCCTGTCTGGCCAACGTTTTCGCAGATGTAATCTCTGTCGATGAGGATGGAGAATGCTTCTCTCATGCAAGCAGCCTGTTCAGGTGTCTTGCCTTCGAAAATAGCGGACTTGCAGTTGAATGCTGCATAGTATGTACCGAGTTCGTCAACGATGTGGAATTCTGGGTTGCTCTTAAGAGATGCGATTTCATCTGTAGGAACAGAGTCAGCGAAATCGATGTCTCCTGAATTGTATGCAGCATAGATAGCTGTATCATCATCGGAAAGCATGAATTCGAGTGTTTCTACTGTAACCTTATCAGCATCATACCAATACGGGTTCTTTGTATATGTCATACCTGTATCGTGGTTCCAACCTGTGCAAACATAAGCACCATTGGATACGAAACCAGCTTCCTGGCACCATGCACCAGGAGCATCAGCTGTTGCCTTAGCTTCTACGCAAGCCTTCTGAACCGGGTAGAATGTTGGGAATGCCATAAGGTCTTCCATGTAAGCGCAAGGAGCTGTGAGTACAAACTGGAGTGTTGTGTCATCAAGAGCTGTTACATTAATTGCTGTAGATTCGCTGTCACTGTATCCTTCAAATCCGGAATACATGTACTGATAGTCAGCAGCTGTGTTGATGTCTGCTGCTCTCTTCCAAGAGTATTCGAAATCTGCAGCTGTGAGCGGTGTACCATCGGACCACTTAAGACCTGACTTAAGTGTTACTGTGTATGTGAGTCCATCAGCGGAAAGTTCATAACCTTCAGCGCAAGCCGGTGTGCACTTACCCTCAGCATTGTAAGTATAAAGACCTGAGAAGGAGTTTGCAGCAAGGCAAGCACCGTCTACAGAGCTGTTAAGAGCTGGGTCAAGGTAATCCGGTTCGGAAGCAAGATTAAGCTTGAGTGTTGTAGCACCATTGCTCATTGTAGTATACATGAAGAACTTTGTAGCGAAAGCATTTGAATAGATTCCGCTAACATAATCCTTCTGAAGGTATACGTCGTTATAGTAATAGAAAGGAATTACGCAGTAGTTGGACATAAGAATGTCTTCTGCATCGTGCATCATCTGTGTTCTCTTTGCCATGTCAGTTTCTGACTTGATAGAAGCAACGAGTGCATCATATGTTGCCCATTCTGTTACTGGGTCGATGAAAGCATCAGAAACTAATGTCTTTGCCTTTTCAGGATCTCCATTAGAAGTTTCTTCAACCTTCTTTTCTCCGCATGCTGCAAAGCTGAGTACCATTGCAAGTGCGAGGAGAATAGCTAAAAACTTTTTCATATTCTTTTTCCTCCACATTATTAAAATATAAGAATCAAATTTATTTATATCGCTTTAGCGCAATATAGCAAATATTGTAACACTATTTGTTCCAACAAGCAACTAAATGTCCGTTTCCGCGATCGGTAAGTTCAGGTCTTTCTGCAGCGCATTGCTCTGTAGCAAATCTGCAGCGAGTTCTGAACGGACAACCGCTTGGCTTATTTGTAGCACTTGGAACATCTCCTTCAAGAACAATTCTCTTCTGAGCCCTTGCAATCTTAGGATCAGGAATAGGAACTGCTGAAATAAGAGACTGTGTATACGGGTGAAGTGGATTATTATTTATCTCATCAGCATCTCCGATTTCAACCATATGACCGAGATACATAACTGCAATTCTGTCGGAAATATGATGAACAACAAGAAGATCGTGAGCTATGAATAAATATGTTACACCCAGCTTTTCCTGAAGCTCTTCAAACATATTGATTACCTGTGCTTGAATTGATACATCCAAAGCAGAAACAGGTTCATCGCATACAATGAAGTCAGGCTTTACGGCGAGAGCTCTGGCAATACCAATTCTCTGGCGCTGTCCGCCGGAGAACTCATGAGCATATCTTGTTGCATGTTCTGCATTAAGACCTACTGTTTCCATAAGCTCGAGTATTCTTTCTCTTCTTTCATTTCTATTTGCATAGAGATGATGAACATCAAGAGGCTCACCTATAATATCTTCTACAGTCATTCTCGGATTAAGTGATGAATACGGATCCTGGAATACCATCTGCATTCTTTTACGCATCTGATGAATATTCTGCTCAGTTACCTCTTCACCATCGAAAATAACTCTTCCGCCTGTTGGCTTATATAAATGAAGCATAGTTCTTCCAACAGTGGTTTTTCCGCATCCGGATTCACCTACAAGACCAAGGGTTTCACCCTTTTTAATCTTGAAGCTTACACCGTCAACGGCTTTGGCAGGAATGGTTTTGAACCCCGCTCTGACAGGATAATACATTTTAAGGTCTTCAACCTCAACTAAATAATCTGACATTTAGAGTTCCTCCTTTCCTTCTCCGCTCTTAACATTCATCCAGCATGCAGCCTTATGGTTTTCGTTAATCCAAAGTTCATCAGGAATTTCAGATAAACAAATCTTCATAGCTGCATCACATCTTGGACAAAATGCACATCCCTTAGGAAGATTGAGCATATTAATCGGAGTACCACCGATAGGAATCAGTTTTGAATTAAGATTCTGTCCTGTTGGGATAGATCTTAAAAGACCCTTAGTATACTCATGCTTAGCATTGTAGAAAATTTCATTAGCAGTTCCTCTTTCACAGATTCTGCCGCCATACATTACTACAATATTATCGCAAAGCTGTGCAATAACACCAAGGTCATGTGTAACAAGAATAACTGCCATTCCAAGCTTTTTTTGAAGATCCTGAATGAGCTCGAGTATTTGAGCCTGAATTGTTACGTCCAGAGCTGTTGTAGGCTCATCAGCGATAAGAATATCAGGTTCACAAGCAAGAGCCATGGCAATCATAACTCTTTGTCTCATACCACCGGAAAGCTCAAATGGATACTGTTTAACACGTCTCTCAGGCTCATTGATTCCGACAAGCTCGAGCATTTCTACTGCTCTGGCCTTAACCTCATCACCCTTTCTGTTTGTATGCAGCTTAATAGCTTCTTCAAGCTGATTACCTACTGTAAATACAGGGTTAAGGGATGTCATAGGATCCTGGAAGATTATTGAGCAAGCCTTTCCTCTAAAGGAGCTCATTTGCTTATGATCCCAGGTAGTCAAATCCTGGCCCTTATATAAAACGTGACCTTCAGTTATTTTTGCTGTATCTGCAAGTATCTGCATAATTGAATATGCAGTAACAGATTTGCCGGAGCCGGACTCACCTACGATACCAAGTGTTTCGCCTCTGTCAAGATCAAAGGAAACACCATTTACAGCTCTTACTTCACCATTATCAGTAAAGAATGAAGTGTGAAGGTTTTGTACGCTTAATAAAACTTCGCTCATATTAACCTCCTACTTCTTAAGCTTAGGATCGAATGCATCGCGAAGACCATCACCAAGAAGGTTAAGGCTCAGTACGATGAGACAAATCATAATTGCAGGGAATATTAACTTATAAGGATAGCTCTGGAGACCTTCTCTTGCGGCATTTGCAAGGGAGCCAAGTGATGGCATAGGTGCCGAAACACCAAGGCCTACGAAGCTAAGATAGCTTTCTGTAAAAATTGCTGATGGCACCTGAAGTGCTGTTGAAATAATAATTACAGAAAGACAGTTAGGAAGAATATGTCTTTTAATTATTCTTCCGGATTTTGTGCCAATTGCCTTTGCGGCAAGAATATATTCATTTTCCTTAATTGAAAGGATCTGGCCTCTAACCTGTCTTGCCATGGATACCCAGTATAAAAGTCCATATACGATGAACAAGGATACCATGTTAGTACCAAGTCTTGAAAGCAGTGACCCGGACGGGAAAGTGATTATTTCTCGGAATACTACGGAAAGCAAAATGATGATAATCATGTCCGGAAGAGCATATATGATATCGACTATTCGCATCATTATCATATCCGCCTTGCCCCCGACATAACCCGATATTGCCCCGTAAAGTACACCTATGATCAGTACGATAACACTAGCAAAAATTCCTACGATAAGGGATACTCTGGTACCATAGATAACTCTGATAAAGTAATCACGGCACTGTTCGTCAGTTCCGAAAATATGAGGGAATCTCTGTCCGCCATTATCAATATATTCCTGTTCAAGTTCACTATATGTAAACGGAGCAAGGTTTTTTGCACCCTTATCTCTCTTACCGTTAACGGAAAGCATTTCGTCATATTCATATGGAACGAAAATAGGAACAAAAATAATAGCAAGAACAATTATTGCAAGTACGATTATACTGAAAACAGCAAGTGGATTTTTCATTAATTTACGACAACCGTCCTTAAAGAAAGATACGCTTTCGCTCATTACATCTTGCTGACTTTTTTCTTCTTCTGTAGCAGGCTTGAATAAATCAGGATTCTGCTGCAAGCTGAATAATTTCATACGTATCCTCCTTTCTAATCGTAATTAATTCTCGGGTCTACAAGCTTATAAACAATATCTACAAGCAGATTTGCTACCACCATAAGTGTGGCAAGGAAAATAGTTGTTGCCATAATCATTGTATAGTCTCTGTTTGTAATTGCTGTTACAAACTTGCTTCCGATTCCGCCAACTGTAAAAATAGTTTCTACTACCATGGAACCGGTAATAATATAAGCAATTTCCGGACCTGCATAAGTGATAACCGGAATCAGTGAATTTCTGAGTGCATGCTTAAATATAACCTTCCATTTAGCAACGCCCTTTGCATTTGCGGTTCTGATGTAATCCTGGCTTAATGCATCAAGCATACTTGTTTTTGCAAGTCTTGTTGTATATGCCATCGGATAAGCTGCGAGTGAAAGAACAGGAAGGAAATAGCTTACTTCCTCGTTACCCCATACAGGGAACCAGCCTAAACGTATACAAAATACCAATAGCAACAGCGTCGCCAAAACAAAGCTTGGCATCGAAGTAAACAAGGTGGATAAAAATACGATTACCCTATCCGGCCACTTATTTCTAAACAATGCCGCTATGCTTCCGAATACAGTTCCTGCAACAAGTGCTATAGTTACGGCAATAAGTCCTAACTTAGCTGAAATAGGAAAAGATTCTTTAATAATATCAGTAATTTCTCTGCCGTTCTTAAGTGAAACACCGAAGTCGCCGTGCAGTACACCCTTCATATACAATGCAAACTGCTGGGGAATAGGTTTATCAAGATTATATCTTGCATTAAGTGCCGCAACGGTAGCAGGGCTTAATGCTTTTTCTTTGTTAAACGGTCCACCAGGAATTGAATTCATTGCGAAGAATGTAATGAAGCAAATAATCAATACAGTGATTATTGCAAGCACGACACGCTTTAAAATATACCTAGTCATTTTATTAATCCTTTATTCTGCTTTGATAATTGGAGTATCCTCCAACCCAATTCTAGTAAGATTTACTCTGCCCTGAGAATCAATTTCTGTAACCTTTACAGTAACTGTATCTCCGATGTTGAGCATATCTTCAACCTTTTCTACTCTTGCCTTGCAAATCTTTGAAATATGGAGAAGACCATCTTTACCAGGAAGCACTTCGATAAATGCACCGAAATTCATAAGTCTTACAACCTTACCTGTATAAGTCTTTCCAACTTCAACTTCTTCTATTAAGGATTCAATAGTTTTCTTTGCAAGCTCTGCAGATGCAAGATCCGGTGAAGCGATAAATACCTGACCTTCATCATTGATATCAATCTTAGCACCTGTATCAGCGATAATCTTATTGATTGTCTTACCGCCGCTGCCGATGATAACTCTGATCTTATCAACAGGTACCTGCATGCTGAGAATTCTCGGAGCATATTTTGAAAGCTCTGCTCTTGGCTGTGCAAGCTCTTCAAGCATAATGCCCATAATATGCATTCTGCCTTCCTTAGCCTGCTTAAGAGCTGTTTCAAGAATTTCTCTTGAAAGACCATGGACCTTAATATCCATCTGGATTGCTGTAACACCCTCTGATGTACCTGCAACCTTAAAGTCCATATCTCCAAGGAAATCTTCCATGCCCTGAATATCAGAGAGAATAGCCATCTTTGAGCTGCCGTCTGCTTCAACTCTTTCAATAAGACCCATTGCAATTCCTGCTACCGGAGCCTTAATTGGAACACCTGCATCCATAAGTGCAAGTGTGCTTCCGCATACAGATGCCTGAGAAGATGAACCATTAGATGACATGATTTCGCTAACTACTCTCATTGCATATGGGAAATCTTCTACTGATGGAATAACCGGAAGAAGTGCTCTTTCTGCAAGTGCACCGTGTCCGATTTCTCTTCTACCGGGTCCCCTGAGAGGCTTTGCTTCGCCTGTGCAGTAACCAGGAAAATTGTACTGATGCATGTATCTCTTTTCTGTTTCTTCAGTGATGCCATCGATAATCTGAGCATCGCCAACAGGTGCAAGTGTACATGTTGTTAAAGCTTGAGTCTGACCTCTCTTGAAGAGACCTGTACCATGTACTCTTGGGAGCACTCCGGTTTCACACCAAATAGGTCTGATTTCATCAAGCTTTCTGTTATCAGGACGAATACCTTCGTCTAAGATCATATTACGTACTGTTTCTTTGCGGATTGCATACATAACGGATGCAACATCCTTTGCAAGGTCGAAATCTGCTTCAGGATATTTTTCTGCGAAATATTCCTGAGCCTCAGCATCAACCTTTTCCATATTATCAAGTCTTTCCTGCTTGTCATAAACCTGAATAGCTTCTCTGTATTTCTTTGAGAATACTTCCTTGCATTCAGCCTCTACATCAGCATTTGGATGATAATATTCGATTTCAAGCTTTGGCTTGCCAACCTCAGCAACGATTTCCTTGATGAATTGGCAAATCTTCTTGATTTCTTCATGAGCGAACATGATAGCATCGAGCATCTCCATTTCAGGAACCTCTTGAGCTCCTGCCTCTACCATCATGATAGCTTCTTCTGTGCCGGCAACATACATGCTGATATCGCTCTGCTGTCTTTCGGCGAGTGTTGGGTTAATGATAAATCTACCATCAACTCTACCAACAAGAACGGCACCTGTTGGGCCATCCCATGGGATATCAGAAATTGCAATTGCAACTGAGCTTCCTACCATAGCGCAAAATTCACTGCTATGATCAAGATCATTACTCATTACTGTTGCTACAATCTGAACATCGTTATAAAAGCCCTTTGGGAACAGTGGTCTTAATGGTCTGTCCATAAGTCTTGAACGAAGAATAGCGTTGTCAGAGAGTTTACCCTCTCTTCTTAAGAATCCACCGGGGATCTTACCAACTGCATACATTTTTTCTTCGTAGTCACAGGACAGAGGGAAAAAGTCAATTCCGGGGCGCTGAGTCTTGCTCATGCAAGCTGTGCAGTTAACGATAGTCTCTCCATAACGTACCATTACCTGTCCATTTGCCTGCTCGCAAACCTTTCCGATTTCAAGCTCTAAAAGTTTGCCGCCAACTGCTGTTCTAAAAGTTCTGTAATCTGTATATCTTCCCATCTAAACTTCCTTACTCTTTCTTCAACTACCATAACAAAATACGGCAAGGCATACTGCCTCGCCGTACCATACACAATTACTTTCTCAGGTTAAGGCGAGCAATGAGGTTTCTGTAACGCTCAATGTCCTTTTCCTTGAGGTAAGCCAGAAGATTTCTTCTATGACCAACCATCTTAAGAAGACCACGACGTGAGTGGTTATCCTTTGCGTGAGTCTTTAAGTGCTCGTTAAGTTCGTTAATTCTGTAAGTAAGAATTGCTACCTGAACCTCAGGTGAACCTGTGTCGCCTTCTTTTGTGGCATACTCATTGATAATCTGCTGCTTCTTTTCTGTAGTAAGCATAATTATTTCTCCTTTGCATTTTATTAATACGCCGAGTCTAAGTTCGGAATGGAGATTTCCTGAACTGAGAAACGGTAAAATATGTGACAAATTATTTTAACAAACTATGAATATATCGTCAATAGATTTTTAACTTTCTTCTATATATGTGCTGAATGTAAATTGTGATACTTTTGTGCCTCCAGACAATCCAAATCAATTTGATGCGCCAGAGACTTTAGGCCATCAAATTTCTTCTCTGCTCTTTGCATTTTGATGAAAAATATTTTTAATTCTTTACCGTAAATATCTTTATTAAAATTGAATATGTGGGTTTCTGCATTTTTTGCAAATTGCCCAATAGTAGGCTTGTTTCCGACATTGGTTATGCTCGGAAGAAGCTTTCCATCAATTTCGGTTATTGTGGTATACACACCATTGGCAGGAAGTGACATGCTTAAATCCAGGCTCAAATTTACTGTAGGAAAGCCCATTTTTCGGCCATTCTTTTCACCTTCAATCACTACGCCGCCGATGGAATAATATCTGCCGGTATATAGCTTATAGCTTTCCAAATCGCCCTTTTCAATGCAGCCTCTGATTAAAGTGCTTGATACTGTAACTCCATCAATCTGAATTGGATTAATTACCGAAGCATCAAATCCATATTCTTTTCCATAGCTTATAAGATCATCTTGCTTTCCGCCTGCCTTATACCCAAAGCTGTAATTAAAGCCGCAAACTGCATGTTTAATATTAAGCTTTTCGGAAAGAAGCTCTTTTGCAAAGGTCTTTGGAGCCATGGTTCTTATTTCATCAGTAAAATCAAGAGTAAAGTAGTAATCTATCCCCATTGATTCCATGGCATTTATCTTATCCTCATAATTAAAAATCGTTTTGATCAGGCTGTGACCACTCATTACATTAATAGGATGCTCGGTAAAGGTAAATACTGCAGATTTAAGCCCCTTTGCCTTTGCAGTCGACACCGCGCAATTTATCAGCTCCTGATGTCCCTTGTGAACACCATCAAAATTGCCTAATGCGCAAACGCTCGGCTCAATATTATTTATTTGTTCTAATGAATTAAAGATTATCATTAAAAACCTTCTTAATTTTGTAATTCTCTGTAATACCTACAAGCTTATCCTTATAGAATACAGCAGCAGGATTTTCGTTTTTTACCTGATATTTGGGATTTCCGTTAATGAAAAGCCTAAAGTCACTCTCGTTTAATTCAATCTTTGCGAGATCTGAAACCGAGCTTTCAATTGGCCTTAGATATTGTTCAATTAAATCGGGATGCTCTCTTAAATCTGAAAGATCAACGCAGTCATTTATGCTGTATGCTCCGGCCTTTGTTCTGCATAAAGAGCTCATAATGCAGCCGCATCCCAGCTTGCTGCCGAGATCTGCACAGATGGTTCTGATATAGGTTCCTCTGCTGCATTCAATTTCAAATAAGCCATCGCCATTTTCGTAGCTAAGCAGCTGCGCTTTGTAAATAGTAACAGGAACAGCTTTTCTTTCAACTGTTTGCCCGGATCTTGCAATGCTATAAAGCTTTTGCCCGTTTATCTTTTTTGCGGAGTACATCGGCGGAATTTGCATAATATCTCCAACAAATGAATTTAAAGCAATTTCAATATCATTTTGTGATAGGGATTTTACGATATCTAAATTTGATTCAGATACAGAGCCCCAAATATCATCTGTATCAGAGCTGTATCCTAGCTTAAACCCGCCAACATAGGTTTTGGAATTACTATCCATAAACTCAATTAAACGAGTCGCTTTTCCGATACAAATAGGAAGAACTCCGGTAGCATTTGGGTCCAGAGTACCAGTATGTCCAACCTTTTTCTCATGTGCCAGCTTTCTAATGATGGCGCAGCAATCCATGGACGTAAAATCCATTGGCTTATTAAGAACTATAATACCTTGCATATTTCATCCTTAACAAGATTATAAGCATCCTCAAAGCTCATATTAAGCGTGCATGCAGCGGCTTTAACGTGACCTCCTCCACCAAGCTTAAAGGCAATTTCAGATACATCAGCATAAGATTTTGACCTCATGCTGAGCTTAAATACTCCGGGTTCTTTTTCTTTTAGAATAGCGGCAATTTCCGTACCTTGAATTTTACGAATAACATCAATTGAGCTATCAGTATCAGAATACTGTGCACCAAGAGAATTCCATTCTTTATAATTTAGATATGAAATTACAGCTTTACCGTCAGCAAAGATCTCCATATTGGAGCTTGCAATTGATTCAAGCTTTATTTGAACAAGAGGCTTATTATCAAATACATTAACGCATATAGAAGTATGATCTATTCCATATTGATAAAGATCAGCAATAACAAGATGGGTTTCAGCGGTAGTGTTAGAATACTTAAACGCACCGGTATCTGTTAGAATTCCGGTATAAAGTGCTTCGGCAATATCCTTATCAAATTCAACGCCGAGCTCTTTAATAAACTTATATACAAGCATTGCCGCTGCTGGAGCATCAGCATCGCGAACTATTACATCAGCAAAATCGTTCGGACCGGGATGATGATCAATGCATACACGATATTTTGCATTTTTATATACTTCGATTCTGTTTTCAATTCTTTGAAAATCGCTGCAATCGACTGCAAAAGCACAATCCGGAGCAAAACTCGAATCTGTTTTAAATAAATCACAATTTAAAAAACCAACATGAGACGGAACTGCTTCATCGCAAAGAACTTCAACCTGCTTTCCTGCCTTTATTAAGGCAAGAGCAAGAGCTTTTGAAGAACCTACAGCATCCCCATCTATATTGGTATGTGGAAATATTGTAATTGTTTTTGATTGATTTACGAATTTAATTATTTCTTCAAACATTATTTCTTTAAACCATCCAAAATTTTATCCATTTTCATTCCGTATTCAAAGCTTTCATCAAAGCTGAATCTAAGCTCCGGAATATGACGAACCTTAACAGCCTTGCCAATTTCGGACCTGATATAAGCCTGAGACTTTTCAAAGGCCTTTAAAATAGTCTTCTTTTCATCAGCGGAAAACTCTTTTCCCGGAGTAAAAGACATGGCTGTAATATAAAGGGTGGCGTAGCTGCCATCACCGCTGACATCTACGCTGTTAATCCCTATCATTTTATCTTTAAATGCCGGATCCTTGAGCTGCCCTCTGATGAGCATATCTCCGAGAACCTTTTGAATTTCTCCGCCGAGCATTTTCGGTCTATAAGATTTTCCCATTAATCTCTCTTAACCTCTTGCATTTCAAATGCTTCAATTACATCGCCAACCTTAATATCGTTGAACTTATCAATGCCGATACCGCATTCAAAGCCACTGGCAACTTCCTTAGCATCATCTTTAAATCTCTTAAGTGAACCAACTTCGCCCTCGTGGATTACAATACCCTCACGAACAAGTCTGAGCTTAGCATTTCTTGTAATCTTACCATCGGTTACATATGCTCCGGCAATAACACCGACATTTGGAACCTTGAATGTATCACGAACCTCAGCAGCACCAAGAACAACTTCCTTAAATTCAGGATTAAGCATACCCTTAAGAGCTGATTCGATATCATCAATGATTTCATAGATGATTCTGTAGGTTCTGATTTCAACACCACTGGCGTCAGCCTTGGTCTGAACTGCAGAGCTTGGTCTTACATTAAATCCGATAATAACAGCATTTGATGTTTCTGCGAGCATTACATCGGATTCGTTGATTGCGCCAACACCTGTATGGATGATATTAACCTTGGCATCCTCATTTCTGAGCTTTTCAAGTGATTGCTCGAGTGCTCCAACTGAGCCCTGAACGTCAGCCTTAAGAATGAGGTTAAGCTCCTTAACGTCGCCCTCTTCAAGCTGACTGAAGAGCTTTTCGAGTGATACAGCGCTGTTTTTAGCGAGTACCTCTTCTCTAAGCTTGAGTCTGCGGCGCTCAGCAATTTCTCTAGCTGTCTTATCATCCTTAACAGCATAGAATTCATCGCCTGCTTCTGGAACCTCTGTAAGACCAGTAATTTCTACTGCACGGCTTGGGCCAGCCTTCTTAATGCTTTCGCCCTTCCAGTTATTCATTACTCTGATACGTCCGGAGGCTGTTCCTGCTACAACTGCCTGACCGGCCTGAATTGTTCCTCTTGTAACAAGAAGTGTAGCAACAGGACCTCTGTTCTTATCAAGTCTTGCTTCGATTACTGTACCCTGAGCAAGTCTGTTTGGATTTGCTTTAAGCTCAAGCATTTCTGCCTGAAGAAGAATCATTTCAAGAAGCTGCTTGATACCGTCGCCTGTTTTTGCAGAAACAGGAACGCTGATAGTGCTGCCGCCCCAGTCTTCAACTAAAATGCCGTTATTTGCAAGGTCCTTTTTAACAAGATCAGGATTCGCAGAAGGCTTATCCATCTTATTAATTGCAACAATAATAGGTACATTAGCAGCCTTAGCGTGAGAAATTGATTCAATAGTCTGTGGCTTAACAGAGTCATCAGCAGCAACAACAAGTACTGCGATATCTGTTACATATGCACCTCTTGCACGCATAGCGGTAAATGCTTCGTGGCCCGGAGTATCAAGGAATACAATTCTCTGGCCATTAATTTCAACCTCTGATGCACCGATGTGCTGTGTAATACCACCGGCTTCTCCGGCAGTTACATTTGTCTTTCTGATAGCATCAAGAATGGATGTCTTACCATGGTCAACGTGACCCATTACAGTGATAACAGGAGGTCTTGGAAGCATATCGGATTCTCTGTCTTCTGCAAGATCAAGTCCTTCCTCTTCTTCGACATCATTTACCTTAGCAACAGCAACGCTAATGCCGAGCTCCATTCCAAGGAGAACGGCAGTTTCTTCATCAAGATTCTGGTTGATGTTTGCCATAATACCCATCTTCATGAGCGCCATAATAGCTTCAGAAGTTGACTTCTCAACCTGTTCACAGAAGCCTGCAACAGTAATTGGAACCTGAATGATTACGCTTCCGGCTTCAACAGTTGCTTCGAAAGCTTCCATTTCATCAACTTCTTCAATCTTTTCTTTATATTTACTGTGTTTATTCTTTTTGGAACGACTGAGATCTGTAGGAATATTATCAACAAAATCTCTCTTGTCCTTCTTTTCCTTGTCTTTTCTTCTTTTATCGTTATTTACAGGTTCGGTAGCCTGGAATGCAACAACCTTATCGCCCTTGGACTTAGGAGCATTATTCTTTTTTCTTGGAGCTTGATCCTTTTCAACAGGCTTCTTTCCAACGAATTCTTTAGGCTGCTTCTTTTCCTGAACCTTCTTTTCTGACTTAGCAGCTTTTTCCTTAGGAGCTGCAGGAGCCTCTCTTCTGATAATATTTGTAGGCTTCTGAATCTTTGACTGAGCTTCATCTCCGGCCTTGGAAATAATCTTGATGCCGATCTCGGGAGTGTAATCAACAACAGGCTTATTTTCTTCCTTTGCAGGAGCTTCTTCAGCAGCTTCTTTTGATTCAACTTTTTCAGTCTTCTCAGCCTTTTCAGATGTCGCAGATTTTGCGGATTTTTTTGCCGGTTTTTCTTCAGCAGGAACTACAGCTGCCTCTTCAGGAGCAACTGCAATATTTTCCGGTACTGCAACTTCGATTTTTTCTTCTACTGCTTCTACAGCTTCTTCCTGAGGAACAGCCTTCTTTTTCTGAGGAACTGCATTCTTTGGCATTGGCTTTCCTATGCCGGATTTAGGCATTGGTTTTCCAACAGGAGCCTTAGCAGCAGGACTTGCAGCTTTCTTTTCTGCCGGAGCCTTCTTTTCTGTTGCTGTAGTCTTTTTTGCTGTTTCCTTTTTTGGTGCCGCAGCCTTTTTTGCCTTTGCGGCTTGAGCTTCGATAATAGCTTTATCAACTGCTTTTATCGTAACCTTGGATACACCCTCGTCTTTCTTTGACTTAGAGGAAGCAGATGCTTTAACAATCTTTGTTTCAGCTGTTTCTTCTTTCTTTGTCATTAACTAACCTCCCGAAATTATAATTTGAAATCGCGGGGCAATCTCTTCTTCTTGATTGCTATTGCGATACACTTTTCATTATTACATATATATTGGCCTTTGCCCGGTTCTTGTGGATTAATCTTTACAAGCTCCGGTTTGGGCTTTGACTGCATACAACCGATGCAGCGTCTCATAGGAACAAATTTATCCATTTATACTAAAGCAGCCTTAATAATTTCAATCATCTCAGCATTCTTGAGCTTAGGATCAAGTTCAACACCATTGGATTCTGCGAATTCAATTAAATCTGCCTTCTTCATTTTACTGAATGAAGGAAGCTTTACACTTTCCTCATCATTTTCTTCAGCAACTACAGAATTTTCAGCACTGTCAAGTCCGCCCATTTCTTCAAACTGAGTGTGGCTCTTGATATCAATCTTCCAAGAGCAAAGTCTTGCGGCAAGTCTTACGTTCTGTCCTTCCTTACCGATAGCAAGAGAAAGCTGATAATCAGGAACAACTACTGTAGCAGACTTTTCTTCCTCGTTTATTAATACCATTTCAACCTTGGATGGTGATAATGCTGAAGAAATAAGCTTACCAGGTTCTTCACTCCAGGAAATAATATCAATTTTTTCTCCGCCGAGCTCATCAACAACTGCCTGAACTCTTTGACCTCTTGGACCAACGCATGCTCCAACAGGATCAACATTTTCATCGTATGTACAAACAGCAATCTTTGTTCTGCTACCCGGCTCACGTGAAATACTCTTAATTTCAACTGTTCCGTCCTGGATTTCAGGAACTTCGAGCTCAAATAATCTCTTAACAAGTCCGGGGTGAGTACGTGAAAGGAATACCTGAGGTCCCTTGCTTGTCTTTTTTACATCCATTACATAAACCTTAAGTCTCTGCTGTGGTCTGTAATGCTCAGTAGGAATCTGCTCGTTAACTGCAAGGATTCCTTCTGCTCTACCCATATTGATATATACAACATCATTAGATACTCTCTGAACGATACCTGTAACAACTTCTGTCTGACGACCGATATAGTCCTCGTAAATCATTCCTCTTTCTGTTTCTCTGATTCTCTGAACTACAACCTGTTTTGCAGTCTGAGCAGCAATTCTTCCGAAATCCTTAGGAGTAACCTGATATTCAATTACATCACCGAGTTCATATTCAGGGTCAACTTCTTGAGCCTCCTCAAGAGAACACTGTGAGAATTCATCTTCAACCTCTTCAACGATATCACGTCTCATGTAAACGTTAATATCACCATTTTCACGGTCAATTTCTACACGTACATTTTGAGATGTTCCATAATTCTTTTTGTATGCTGAAACTAATGCAGACTCAATTGCGTCAATCAAAACTTCCTTTGATATTGCTTTTTCTCTTTCAAGTTCTTCAATAGCTTCAATGAATTCCTTGTTCATTTTCTTATTCTCCTCTATAAATAAACTAGAATATTACTGCGAGATTTATCTTTGCGATGCTGCTTTTAGGCAGCGATACTTCGTTATTATCAATGATAAATATAATATTTTCCGAATCATAGCCGGACAATTTTGCCGAGAATTCCTTTAGACCTTCATAAGCCTTGTAAAGCTTTACCTCAACCTCACATCCGTTGAACCTGACATAATCCTTTTCTGACATAAGAGGCCTGTCAAGCCCGGGAGAGCTAACCTCCAGGTAGTAATTTTGTTTAATCGGATCATCCTTATCAAGCTTATCTGATAGTATTCTGCTGATCTTTTCGCAGTCATCAGTACTCATGCTGACATATTCACCATTTTCAAGCTTATCTACATAAACTCTTAAATACCAATTGCTGCCTTCTTTAATGTATTCCGATCTTGATAATTCGTATCCCGGAATCTCTTCCATCCAAGCTGATACTAAATCATTAATTTTTGCCATAATTTTTTACAAAATTAAAGAGTTGGCCTCTCGCCAACTCTAAGAAATAACGTATACATCAATTATAATAGCATCTTAGATATTGAAAAGCAAGGAAATTTTTGCTATATTTATAAAGTTATAAGGAGATGGAATAAGGAAATGAAAATTGGAATTTTAACAAGTGGCGGAGATTCTCCGGGAATGAATGCTGCAATAAGAGCGGCAACAAGATGCAGTTTATATGAAGGCATTCAAGTTTATGGAATTAAACGCGGCTTTGAGGGTCTTATTGATGGTGAGCTTATAGATTTTAATGTTAGCTCTGTAGGAGATATTCTTCATCGCGGAGGAACTATTCTTGAAACAGCAAGAAGTAACACCTTTATGCAAGTTGAAGGCAGAGCCAAAGCTGCTATGATTTTAAAAAGCTTCGGAATAGATGCATTAGTCGTAATCGGTGGAGATGGATCTATGAGAGGAGCACTTGCTCTTTCAAATGAGCATGGTATTCCTGTAATGTGTCTTCCGGGTACAATTGATAACGATTTGGGCTATACAGATTATACAATTGGTTTTGAAACAGCAGTAAACACAGTTGTTGATTGTGTGTCAAAAATAAGAGACACATCATCCTCTCATGAAAGAACAACTATTATAGAAGTAATGGGACGAAACTGTGGTGATATTGCGCTCTACTCCGGACTTGCTTGTGGCGCTGAAAGCATACTCGTTCCAACAGATGAATTAGATGTTCCTGCTGTTTGCAAAAAAGTTATCATGGGAAAAAACAGAGGTAAAAAGCATAATATAATCATGAAGGCCGAAGGAGTCAAAATGGATTCCTATGAGCTTGCAAAACAGATAGCGCAAACTACAGGAGTTGAAGCAAAGGTGGTTATTCTATCCTACCTGCAAAGAGGAGGCTCCCCTACAGCAAGTGACCGAATTCTGGCAAGCAGAACTGCAGCAAAGGCAATTGATTTAATCAAATCCGGCTGCAAAGAAAGCAAGGCAATTGGTGTAAGAGGCGGAGAAATAGTAGACTACAATCTTGAGGAAGCTCTCTCAATGGTTAAACAACCTAAAAAGGATTATCTGGATTTGGCTGAAGTTCTTTCATAAAATAAAAATGGTGCAAAGCACCATTTTTTTATATCTCTTTTTCAATAAGTGAAATCAGCTGGTCTGAGATTTCATTTTCTTTTACCTTTTTGTAGATTTCACCATGTCTAATTATTAGACCCATTTGAGGACCGCAGGCAACTCCAAAATCTGCAGCCTTACCTTCCCCGGGTCCGTTAACAACGCAGCCCATAACGGCAACTCTAATAAAACGACCTTCTTTAGAAAGTCTTTCAGAAATTGGCTGAAGTCTTCTTTGAATTTCATCTGCAATTTTGGGCAAATCGACCTCTGTTCTGCCGCAGGTTGGACAGGAAACAAAATCAATACCGAGCTTTCTTATACCGCAGGCCGCAAGCAAATCCTTTGCAAGTAAAACTTCATTCACAGGATTACCTGTAAGCGAAACTCTCATTGTATCCCCTATTCCGTTTAGCAGAAGCGAACCAATTGCCGCCGCAGATTTAATCTCAGCCTGTCTGCCGATTCCGGCTTCGGTTAAACCTATATGAAGAGGCCTGTCACTCTGCTGTCTAAACAGAATATGCGCCTTATTATTCATCTGTACATCAGATGATTTCAGGCTGACAACAATATCCTCAAAGCCAAAGCCTTCTGCGTATTTAACAGCATTTAATGCACTTTCGCAAAGTGCTTCGGCACAAACACCGCCGTACTTTTGCAGCAATTCTTTTTCCAAAGAGCCGGAGTTTACACCTATCCTGATTGGAATATTATTTGCCTTTGCCTTTTCAAGAACAGCTCTCACTCTATCTTCTGATCCGATATTACCAGGGTTGATACGAATTTTATCAGCTCCGGCATCTATAGCGCCAAGCGCCATTCGATAATCAAAGTGAATATCAGCAACAAGCGGAACGGGTGAATGTTTTTTTACAATTTCAAACCCCTTTAATGCATCGCTGTCAGGAACCGTAAGCCTTACTATTTGGCATCCTGCCTCGGCCAGCTCGTTTACTTGCTTTAGAGTGCTTTCTGAGTCTCTTGTATCTGTATTTGTCATTGACTGAATGCTAATCGGAGCACCGCCGCCGATTAATACATTCCCAACCTTAACTTGCTTTGTAATCATAATATCAGTTTAAATGTATCTCTGAAAATTAACAAAATCATAAATGCTATCAGCAAAATCATTCCCGCAGAATTTACATAAAACTCTGCCTTTTGTCCGATTTTATTTTTTGTAATAAGTCTTAAAATTACAAATACTATTCTGCCACCATCAAGCGCAGGGAAAGGCAGCATGTTTACAACCCCGAGGTTAAGAGAAATAATCGACATAAAGAAGACAAGATTTTCCCATCCCTCCTGAGCCTGCTCACTGGCCATTGAAACCATTCCGACAACGCCAACAACGTCATCAGCCTTTGCCTGCCCTTTAAATATTCCAATAAACCAGTCAAATAATGTGGAAAGGTATTCACCGCAGGTATTTACGCATTCTGTCGCCGCCAGCACCGGAGAATGATTAACAGAAGCGGTTATTCCAATAAGCTTTCTGTCAACCTCTTCATTGTATATGGGCTGTACAGATGTTGTTAATTCGTCTCCGTCTCTGACATAAGTAATTTCAATATCACCATCAGAATCATTGATTGCATATAAAACATCGTACCATTCTTCATAATACTTTCCGTCTACAGCAACAATTTCATCCTTTGCTTTTAATCCTGCCAAATCAGCAGTTGATCCCGGAGCAACCTTAGCTATTACCGGTGATAAAAAGCCGCAATACATAAACAGCAGAAATAAGGCGATTAGACAAAGCAAAATATTATTGAATGCTCCGGCTCCAAGTATAATAACTTTCTTCCACCACTTCGCATTAGTGAATGCCCGGGGGCTGTCAGAATCCTCGTCCTCGCTTTCAAGTTTGCAGTAACCGCCGATAGGAACAGCACGAAGACTGTACTGAGTTTCACCCTTTTTTTTATTAAAAATAAGAGGGCCCATGCCAATAGAAAACTCTTCAACACGGACACCACATATTTTTGATGCAATAAAATGTCCAGCCTCATGTATGATAATCAGAAGCATGAACATTATAATAGATGCAATAATGCCTATAATACTTATGTTCAATACTGTATCCTCTTTTTTATTAATTCCTTTGCCAGAGCCCTGCTCTTTTCTTCTGTGGCAAAGACATCATCTAAATTAATGATTTCATCCCAGCTATGAGCCGACAAACAATCCTCTATAATATCAGGGATTTGAATAAAACTGATTTGATCATTAAGGAAGGCCGCAACAGCCTCTTCGTTTGAGGCATTCATAGCAATTTGGTAGCTATGACCGGCTTTGATCGCTTTTAATGCGAGCCCAAGGCATCTGAATACCTCAGGGTCCGGCTTTTCAAAATGAAGAGCCCCGAGCTTAAATAAATCTACTGAATTAGAAACCTCCGGAAGCCTGTATGGCCAGGAAAGTGCATAAGCAATTGGAATTTTCATATCAGGGATTCCAAGCTGCCCAATTACAGCGCCATCACTAAACTCAACTGCGCTGTGAAGTATAGATTCAGGATGAACTAAAACCTCAATTTTATCCGGATCAATACCAAATAATAAGCTTGCCTCAATTATTTCAAGGCCCTTATTCATCATGCTGGCAGAATCAACTGTAATCTTTGCGCCCATGCTCCAATTAGGATGCTTAAGAGCCTGCGCTTTAGTTACGCTGCTAAGCTGCTCCTTTGTATATCCTCTAAAGGGACCACCGCTGGCTGTTAAAAGAAGCTTTTTTATTCCGCCTCCGCTGTATCCTTGAAGTGACTGGAAAATTGCTGAATGCTCACTGTCAACCGGGAGGAGATGAATATTATAATCTCTGACAGCTTCAACCATGAGGCTGCCTCCGGCAACAAGAGTTTCTTTATTTGCAAACGCGATATCCTTTCCGGACTCAATTGCGGCAAAGGTAGGCCTAAGTCCCATCATTCCAAGAAGGGAGTTTACAACTATATCAGCCTCTTTTAGTCTTGCGGCTTGACAAAGTCCTTCCATTCCGTATCCAAAGACGATGTCCGGGAACTCCTTATTCAGCTCAATACAGTCCTTTTCCTCGGTGCATGCTGCATAATACGGCTTAAACTCAGCAAGCTGCTTTTTAAATAAATCAATATTATGACCACATGTTAAACCGACTATTTGAAATGAATCTGAATATTTACTTACAACTTCAAGGGTCTGGGTTCCGATAGAGCCTGTAGATCCTAAAACAGAAATCTTTTTCATTATTTACAAATCAAAACTAGATAATAGTATACAAATGGGGAGATAAATAAGTAAGAATCAACTCTGTCTAAAACACCGCCATGTCCGGGGATTAAATTAGAATAATCCTTAATTCCCATCTTTCTCTTAAATGCGCTGGCAACAAGATCGCCGATTTCAGCAATTGCCGAACCGATTATTCCGATAATAACGCAATCGAGTAAATGTCCTTTGAAGAATAAAAGACCAAAAATTATCGAAGATATTGTTCCAAGCAATACTCCGGAAACAGCACCCTCAACTGTCTTCTTAGGTGATAATGTCGGGCAAAGCTTATGCTTTCCAAAGAACATTCCACCAAAATATCCACCTGTATCGGCGAAAATGGCAATAATAATTGGCATCCAGCACAAAGCATGCTCATATCTTTCAATTAAAGCAACGTGAATAAGGTTGTATGCAATGTAAATTATTCCGATTAAAGTGAAGCTAGGGCCTAAAATATTGTGGTTTTTATCCATTATTATAAGAAGCATTGAGGATAAAACTACAATAAAGAGCCAAAACGAAATGAATTTTCCGAAAAGCTCTGCATCATTCAGCTTATAAAGACCGGCATATGCAGCTATATATAAAATAACAAGCAGCGCAGCCGCAACAGGCTTAGAAGACTTAATTTCAAGCTTTTCAAAGCCTCTGTAAAATTCATATAAAGCTGCAGCGCTTAATAAAAAACATATAATAAGTAAAGGAAGCTTACCAATGCCAAGAAAAATGACAAACGGCAGCATGCACGCAACGGAAATCAATCGAGTTTTCATTATAAGCCTCCAAATCTTCTGTTTCGGCTCTGGTAAATCTCCAGTGCCGCTTCATATTGGCTCGGATTAAATTCGGGCCAATAACAATCTACTATCACTAATTCAGAATATGCCGACTGCCAAGTAAGAAAATTAGACAGACGATATTCGCCTCCGGTTCTGATAATTACATCAGGATCCGGGCAGCCATTGGTATACAGCTTAGATTCAAAATCAGCTTCTGATATTGAATCCTTACCCTCTTTAATCAATTCATTGCAGGCTCTTATTATTTCAGCTCTGCCTCCGTAATTGATTGCAATATTAAAAACTAAACCTGTATTGTTTTTTGTAGTTTCAAGCGCTTTAAGAACAGACTTTTTAGCATCCTCCGGAATAATTGACCAATCACCAATAATGTTTACCATAACATTATTACGATTAAGCTCATCAAGCTCAGATGCAACATATTTTACAAGCAATTTAAAGATGCCGGAGACCTCTTCAATGGGACGTTTCCAGTTTTCAGTGGAAAATGCATAAACCGTAAGGTATTTAACACCTAGAATATCCGAATGTTTAACGATTTCTCTTAAAGCATTCATGCCCTCATTATGACCGAAAACTCGCATTTGGCCTCTTTCCTTAGCCCACCTGCCGTTTCCGTCCATAATAATTGCAACGTGTTGTGGAATATTGTTCTTATCAAGCATAAATATCATAAAAACTACCGGCATAACCGGTAGTTATAATTCAATATTAGATTTCCATCAATTCTTTTTCTTTTGCGGCAACGATTCCGTCGATGTCTTTCATACACTTGTCGGTCATCTTTTGAATCTCATCAAGCTCATCCTTTACATCATCTTCGGTAAGTTCACCGTCTTTTTCAAGCTTTTTGACTTCATCATTAGCATCTCTTCTTAAGTTTCTAACTGCAACCTTAGAATCCTCACCAATTTTCTTAATCTGCTTAGTTTTCTCTTTTCTTGTTTCCTCAGTAACAGGTGGAATAACAAGTCTGATATTCTTTCCATCGTTAGAAGGATTAATTCCGATATTTGATACCTGAATAGCCTTTTCAATTGACTTTACTGTAGACGGATCGAAAGGTGTAATAAGAAGAGTTCTTGGATCAGGAACTGAAATATTGGACATATTCTTAAGAGGTGTTGGACTACCATAGTAGTCAACAACAATCTGATCAAGAAGAGCCGCATTAGCACGGCCTGCTCTTACTGTATTAAGATCTTCTTTGAGGACATTGATGGTTTTTGCCATCTTTTCTTCGTACTTTTCACGTGGACTTGCCATAATAGTTCTCCTTATTCAATAATAGTTCCGATATCTTCACCTGCAACAGCTCTAAGGATAGCATTTGGCTCGCTTAGGCCGAAGCAATGAATTGTCATATGATTATCTCTGCAAAGGCTTGCAGCTGTACTATCCATAACCTGAAGATTCTTTTCAAGAACCTCAGTATGAGTAAGTCTCTTATATTTTTTAGCATTTGGATTAATCATTGGGTCGCTGTCATATACTGCATCAATGGTCTTTCCAAGAAGAATAACATCACAGTTCATCTCAGTTGCTCTTAAAGCGGCACAGGTATCTGTGCTAAAGAACGGGCTTCCGACTCCTGCGGCGAAAATAACAACATTTCCGTCTCTAAGCTGTGCAAGAGCACGTCTTCTGACATAAGGCTCAGCAATCTGCTTCATTTCAATTGCGGTGTGGACTCTTGTTGGAACTCCAAGTCTTTCAATTGCATCCTGAAGACCAAGCGCGTTTATGCAAGTAGCAAGCATTCCCATGTAATCGGCCTGCGCTCTATCCATTTTCTGGCTTGTTCTGCCTCGCCAAAAGTTTCCGCCGCCAACAACCAGTGCAACCTGAACACCCAAATCAACTAGTGTTTTGACATCGTTTGCGACATGCATCAGCATTTCATCAGACAAACCACTTTCCTTTTCACCGGCTAAAGCTTCTCCACTAACCTTAAGTAATACTCTCTTATATTTAGCTTCCATATTATGTCTTCCTATCTATATCAATGTTTAAACCATCATAAATTATAGCATATTAGTAGTATTTCTGAATAGTTAGAATGTTCTTATCATCCTTGTACTCATAAATCATATTGTCCATCTGATTCTTTACCATGAATATACCAAGTCCGCCAATTCCTCTATCCTCAACTGAAAGTGTAGTGTCAGGATCCTCTTTCTTGAGCGGATTGTACGGAATACCCTCATCGATAAATACAAGCTGTACACCGTGCGGATCATCGAGTTCTTCAACAACAACAGTTGCAGGACCCTTCTTCTTTGGATATGAATAGAATGCAATATTACTGTAAAGCTCATCAATTGCAATGCTGAGCTGCATAATAGCCTTCATTGGACATTCTAATTTTTCGAGTTCCTCTTCTACAAAGGCTGTAACCTGAGGAATATCTTCAACTGAAGCCTCATCGAAATGCAGTCTCTTTCCGATCTTTCTGCCATTAAACTTAAATGCAAGCATTGTAATATCATCGAATTGAGGTGCTTCGGCAACAAATTTATCAACGTCTTCCTTAACTGTATCGCAAAGATCCTTCATATCGGTAAATTCTCTGCTGTTGAGAATAGTCTGGAGTCTGTCCTCACCATAGAGCTCGTTATGAGCATCGGTAGCCTCTGTAACACCATCTGTGTAAAGGAAAATGATATCGCCCTGCTCAAGCTGAAGCTCTTGCTTCTTGAAATTTACACCCTCCATACCTGCAAGAACGAAGCCAGGTCTTGTCTTTAAGTATTCAAACTGACCATTTGCCTTCTTAACAAGAGGCTGGTTATGTCCGCCATTAGCAAATTCAAGTAAACCTGTTTCGAGATTCATCTGACCCTGCCATGCAGTTACAAACAGATTTGCATCATTTCCTTCACAAAGACCTGCATTACCGCGAGTAAATACGTCATTAATTGCAATATTGGATTCAGTTAAGCTCTTAAGCTGAGTCTTTGCTCTCATCATAAACAGAGCAGCAGGAATTCCTTTGCCGGAAACATCGGCAATGAGGAAGTTGATTATATTATGATGCGTGAGATAGAAATCGTAGAAGTCTCCGCCTACTTCCTTTGCTGTATCCATACGAGCATAGATATCAAAATCCTTTCTCTTAGGGAATGCAGGGAAAACATTTGGTAAAGCGGAATACTGAATCTTTTTAGCAAATTCAAGCTCTTTATCAATACGAGCTGCAGCTTCATCAATATAATGCTTAAGTGTTGTTACTGTACCGTTAATATCATCCGATAAGGACGCAAATTCTTCGCTTGATCTAACATCAACTGAGACGTTAAGATTTCCTCCGGTAATTTCTGCAAGCGAATCATTGATTTTTCTCATCTTGTCAACAATGATAAATTTAACAAGCAGATAAATAATACCAAATACAATTGCGAATACTAAAATCTCAAGATAAGTATTGGTCAAAAGAGCAATTTCAAGTGCCTGATTTGCCTCAGTCTGAGGGTAAAAGGCAACAACTATATAGCCTTCTACATAATCATACATGCTGTAATAATCAGTCTTTCTGATATTAACCTCAAATCTTTCAAATGTATCACAAACCTTAATAGAATCATTAATTGTTGTAGCCTCAAGATTTGGGAATACCATATTGCTTGGACCGCTGACTACAGCACCATCTGTTCTGTATACTACAAGGAAGCCGCTTTGTCCTATACGTCTGTTAGCAACTGAGCTCTTAATAACACTGGAAATACCCTTCTGGAACTGTTCACTATCAAGACCAATCTGAATAAAGCCTCCATCAAGTGCAACTCCGGCATATTTCATCATCTTATTATTATCAAATGAGATCGGACCATATGCTTGAACATATGAATTCTTATTTTTAGTGAGACACATAAACTCATTTGATTGCTGCCCGCTCTTCATATCATAGCCATAATAATCAGGCTCAGAGCTTGCAATAATTATTCCGTTACTTGCAACAATATTAATCTCAGAAACATCATATAATTCCATAAGCTGCCTGATATTCAAATTATTTTCTGAATAATCATGTTCGATCATTTGGGCCCAATATATCATGTTATCATCAACAGCTGCGTTTACATCGCTTTCGGCATCTTCAATACCATAGGTTAAGAAGTTGTCGGTCTGTGTATAAGTCAGATTAGTTTGGAGCTGATACATAAAGAGGGTTGTAATAAGAAAAGCAAAGCAAACAGCAAGTAGTAGCCAGCGCTGAATGATATCGCTGATTTGATGTTTACCCTTTAAAATATGTAAATCTTCTTTTGATATTAAACCAATGATAAATGATGCAAGAAGAACGCTCAAGCTATTTGCAAGTATCATTGGAACAGAACAAATCTTTACAATATTTGCAGCCTTTGTTGCAGTATCAAAATTCGTTACAAATACCATTGTTAAATGGAATACTTCAACGATAAGACCAATTGCAAAGCTGATAAGCCAGGATGGCTTTTTATTATCAAACATGAACACGCGAAGCAGCGCAGCAAAAATGCCCGCAAGTGCAGTTGACATACTGCAAGCAAGTCTAGTATATGAACCTACGCCCCAGGCAACGGCAATCCAGCGTTCAACACCGCCAATTACTCCGGCGATAATACCGGCCGGAGCGCCGAAAAACAGGCCGGCACAAAGAGGCGCGGCATCACGGCAGTTAACCATTGCTCCATCAAGCGGAATTCCCCACTCTGTACCTATTATTGCGAGTCCGCCAAACAAAATACCAATTATTATTTGTGATAACCAATAAATCTTTTTACTGTCCTTGTTATAATATTTTCTGAGACAAAACAGAATTACTGATAATGCGACCGGCATTAAAGCTGCCAATCCAAGTTTTACATATGAATTCATAAAATACCTGTTCCTATTTCAAGCTGGAATTATAAGCGTCATAAATAATCTTTGCGGCTGTTTCAATGCCAACAACAGAAGTATCAATAAGCAGATTATAGTTCTTGTAATCACCCCATTGTCTTCCTGTATATTTATTGTAAAAGGCCTTTCTTTCGGCATCAATTTTTTTCATAAATCTATGAACAGCATTGATATCATTAGAATCAACCTTTTCATTAACGTGAAGAACTCTTATTTTTTCAGATCCATAAAGGAATACATTAAATACGTCATATCCGGCATCCTCAAGTATTGCATCTGAGCAGCGGCCAACTATTACCTGAGCTCCTTTTTTTGCGAAATCAAGGACTACCTCTTTTTGCATTTCATATAATGCATCTTTCTGATCATACTGAATTGGTGTAATCTTTGACCAAAATGATTCAGCCTTATGCAGGGTTTCAGATTCGTCACTTAAAAATTCGTAATCAAGCTTACTTTCCTTAGCAAGCTCTCTAACTATGTCTCTGTCAAAAAGCTCAACGCCCAGCATTTTGGCAAGCTCTAATCCTACAACTCTTCCACCGGCGCCATGTTCTCGACTAATTGTAATAATCTTCATATAAAACTCCTTGAATTAATTAAATTCATTTTTTAACAACTATATATTATATCACAGAGCCTAAACCTAAACAAAACAAAAGTGAGCCTTGAAATTAATCAAGACTCACTCGGATTATTTAATAATTGAATTACTTAGCCATCTGCTTAGCAACTTCTTCTGCAAAGTTTTCTTCCTTCTTTTCAAGACCTTCACCAACTTCGAAACGAATCATTTCTACTACAGTGATATCCTTGCCGATTTCCTTTGCTACGCTGTCAACATATTCCTTAACAGACATATCTCCGTTCTTAACGAACTTCTGGTCAACGAGGCATACTTCCTGGAGCTGCTTCTTAAGACGACCGGTAATCATCTTTTCGATAATTTCCTTTGGCTTGTTAGGACTTTCGTTCTGTGCCTGTGCAACGAGAACTTCCTTTTCATGTGCAAGATATTCTGCATCAACACCTGCTTCATCTACATAAAGAGGTCTCATTGATGCTGCCTGCATAGCTACGTCTTTTCCAACAACCTGAAGCTGTTCTGCTGTAGCTTCTGACTTAAGACCAATGATAACACCAATCTTTCCGCCGCCATGAATGTAACCAACATACTTGCAACCTGCAGTGTTGCCCTTGCCGATTCTTCTAACATTCATGTTTTCACCGATCTTAGCGATTTTTGCTGTAAGAACTTCCTGAACTGTTCCTTCAGCATTAAGAGGCATAGTCATGAACTTTTCCATATTTTCATCAGCTGCTGCAAGTGCGAGCTTAGCGCAGTCGTCTACAAACTGAACAAATTCTTCATTCTTTGCAACGAAGTCTGTTTCTGCGTTAACTTCAACTGCTGCTGCAGATGTTCCATCAGCGTTAAAAGCAAGCTTTACAAGACCTTCAGAAGCAATTCTGCCTGCCTTCTTAGCTGCCTTTGCAAGACCATTTTCTCTTAAATAGTCAACTGCCTTTGTCATATCGCCATCGCATTCAACGAGAGCTTTTTTGCAATCCATCATTCCTGCGCCTGTAGCGTCGCGGAGTTCCTTTACTAATGCTGCTGTAATTGCTGCCATATTATTTCTCCTTAATTATTCTTCAACAGGTGCTTCTGCAGGAGCTTCACTTGGAGCATCCTGTCCCTGCTTACCTTCGATAATAGCATCAGCCATTGTTCCGGCAATAAGCTTTACGGCTCTGATAG
>DCHA01000020.1:0-7826 GCA_002315535.1 Firmicutes bacterium UBA1764
ATTGACGCTGAAGCGCCAAAAAGAGGACCCAGAGCTCTTGCGAGGTTTGGGTCCCCTTTTATTTTTATCGTTTTCACGGGTATCTTTGTAAGGGAAAATGTCGTTGCCGTACGCTTTCGCGTTTTTCCCTTCTGACGGCACACGATTATAGCACAAAATTTGTTTCGCCTACCCAATATTGCCGTGATATAATGAAGCCAGCTAATTTGCATAAACAAAGGAGGAACCCATGAATTCAGCCAATTTTTTAATCAACGACGAACAGAAGAAGGTCATCGCTTCCATTACACCGATTGTAGAAGGTAAGTTCTACACCATGGACTACACTTCTGATTACTGCTTTGACGACGCCATGGCAAGCGGTCTGGTTACCCTTGATGACATTAAGAATTTTGCAGGAATGAAGCTCATTGATGGAAGAAAGTTGCTGGAGGCTATGAAGGCCATGAATTCCGGCTGCAGCGTTTTCGCGGGCAAGAACAGCGAAGGTGAGCCTCTCCTGGCCCGCAACTATGACTACAGTCACGACGAAACCGGTCTCATCGGGCTTATGGTTAGATGCAACCCCAAGAATGGCTACAAGTCCATCGGCATGGCAGACCTGGGCTTTATGGGCGTTGGCAACGGAGCTTTTGAGGACGGCAAGACCGACCTGAGCATGCTCATGCTGACTCCTTACGGAACGGTTGACGGCTTCAATGAAAAAGGTCTCTCCATTGCAGCTCTGGCCCTGAGCCACGACGGGGTCGCCCAGAACACCGGCAAGAAGAAAATCGGTACTACACTGGCGATCAGAATGGTTCTGGACAAGGCCGCCACGGTCAATGAGGCTATTGAACTCCTGTCTCAGTACGACATCCAGTCTGCCATGAAGGACTCCGACTTCCACTTTATGCTCGCAGATGCCAGCGGTATGTCCAAGGTAGTGGAATACGTCCAGAACGAAATGCGTGTCTGGGATGCACGCTACCTGGCCAACACCTACATCACCCCCTACATGGGCGAGCAGCTGCACCAGCCCCGTTTCGACATGCTGGAAAGCTATATTACCCATTGCAAAGACCGTTTCGAAGCAGACGATGCCTTTGCCTTCCTGCGCTGCGTTTCCCAGGACAAGACAATAAACCGCGGCGGCAGCATGACCCGCTGGTCTGCAGTCATCAACCTGAAGAAGCTGTCCATGGAGCTCTACTACGATCGCGACTGGACCAAGAAATATAGTTTCACCCTCTAATTTAAAGGAATGAGATATCGGACATGTCATCACAAGAAGTAATCGCCTTATTAAAAGATTTCTATTCTCCGGCTGTGATTGCTGCTCTGATTGCTTTCGTTCTGATGGAAATTATCTGCATCAGATTGGCTAAACGACTTGGAAATACGCCAACGAAACTGGCTCGCCGCGTCGAACGGGCAAAAGCAAACGGGCATGTGCTCACGGCAAAGAGAGTAAAACTGCAATCTTTCCTGCGCTATACGGAACAGGACCATCCGATTTCCTATACAACATATACCGCCGATTACGAATATTCAGATGGACGAAGGACCCGTTCGTACCGTTATATTACCAGTCTGTACGGCGACCGTGAGATGCCCCCGGCAGTTCTGACGCTCTATTATGACCGCAACCCCGCCAAAGTATTCCGCAGGGACGAGCCGGTTCCTTCCGCGCGGCCGCTGATCAATGTACTGCTGGCAATGATCCCCTTTGCGGTGGGGGCCTTCGTGCTTTATATGGCCGGAAAATTATTGAACTAAAAAACTTGGAATCGATACAATTGGAGAGATAGAAAGACTAACGGGAATCAGCAAGAACACGCTCGTAAGGGCAAAACGGAACGTTAATAAGTGAGATCAGAAGATACGGACAGGCATTAACTGCTTGCCCGTATTTTTTTCTGCTTGTCATTTTAATTGTATAAACGTGGCGTAAACTGTTTTCATTGATGCTGTCCTTCAGTTATATAATACATATTGCATCGTATTACAAATATAATAAAGTAACCAATTTTTCCAAAAAAACGACCAATTTTTCCGTTTCCGTTTTTAAAACATAAGTTGTGGTATATTGTATGTGGAAGCAATCTCAGGAAATTGCTCCCTGTAAGTATTTGCTAAATGCAGAAAGACACGGAGGTATTAGTTATCTGAAATAACTGTTGCACCGTGAATTGCTGCAGATTATGAAAGAGAGGATATGTATTATGAAGACTGTCGGATTTGTTGAACTTGAAACGAATGAGATGATCGCTATGAACGGTGGTGCATCAAACAATCGTGAGCAGAAGGCTCAGCAGGCAAAACTTCGTTCTGAATGGGCCAATACCCCTCAAGATAGAAAAGATAAGATTATGAAAGTATATAAAGACTATACTATAGGCTATGTTTGTTCAGTATGTGGTTTTGGACCCAAAGTTATCAGTACTGCGGCGGCGGCTGTAGGAATCACAACTATGCTGACGGGGCTTGGCGATTAGTAAAAGACATTATATAGGAATTTATTATTGTATCCAGATTTTGCTTGAACGTAACAGGAAAATTATAAATCAGGCATCTTAGCTATTTTGTGCTGAAAGAAAATGCACCAACATACCAATGTCATCAGTAGGCACATTAGATAATCTGGATATGGGCAATAAGTATTGTGACTAACACATGGAGTGGAGATTTTATGAAACGGCTTGTTATAATTAACATTGTTGTTGCTTTTATTTTTCTGTTCTTTTCGATTTTTTTTCTATGCAGAGAACCTAAAAATACTGTCTTGTCAATATTTGGTTTTATATACTTCGTTACAGCTGTTTATCGAGCTGTGCGCAATTTTAAGAAAACCGATGATAAATGAAGATACTATCCCCCCACACAACGATTCTATGAAGAATCGAGCAAGCACAGTTTGACATATAATAAAAAAGCATTAAGCCCTTGTGGTGCGGATATGTTTTCCAGCGTCATTGAAACTTACTGGATTTTACCGCAGAACCATATCGATGGGTTCTGAGAAAGAAGCATGCATTATTATTGTATCAGGAAACATGATATTACAGATTGCGGGGCAGCCTGTCTTGCGACGATTGCGAAGCAATACGGGCTGTCTCTTTCTGTTGCAAAAATCCGTCAGATTGCAGGCACAGACCGCAGCGGGACAAATGTTTACGGAATGGTAAAGGCTGCTGAGCAGCTCGGTTTCACTGCAAAAGCTGTAAAAGGAGACCGGGACGCCTTTTTCTCTGAGTTCCCACTTCCGGCGGTTGCACATATCGTGACAGATGGAAACCTGCTCCATTATGTTGTTATCCACAAGATAACGGGACAGCAGATCATTCTTGCGGACCCAGCCAAAGGCATCGTTAAGATGAAGCCGGAAGAGTTCTTTCAGATGTGGACCGGTGTTCTCATTTTTACAGTCCCCGCAACAACTTTCAGAAAAGGGAAAGAGACAAAGAATATTTTCGAGCGCTTCTGGGGACTGCTTCTTCCGCAGAAGAAACTCGTACTTGATGTTTTCCTTGCATCTATGGTTCTTACCGCCATGGGAATCCTTGGTGCCTTTTATTTTCAGTTCATCATCGACGATATTCTCCCTGCAGGCATTACAAAAACGCTTACAATTCTTTCTGTCGGGGTCATTCTTTTAAATCTGTTTTCGGTTCTTTTAGGTTTCTTCCGCACGCAGCTTTTGATCTTTCTTTCGCAGAAATTAGATATTGCCCTTCTTCTCGGCTACTACGATCATGTACTGAAGCTTCCCATGGATTTCTTCGGGACCCGCAAAGTCGGAGAAATAATATCCCGTTTTCAGGATGCCACCTCCATCAGGGACATTATCTCAGGTGCAACCCTGACTATTATGATAGATGGCATCATGGCCGTTGCAGGTGGCATCATGCTTTTTCTGAAAAACAGGACGCTGTTTTTCATAGCGCTGGCAATGACATTCTTTTATGGGGCTCTCGTCTTCGTATTCAGGAAACCGCTGAAAAAAGCCAATGAAAAACAGATGGAGGACAATGCACAGCTGACATCATACCTTGTGGAGTCGCTGAATGGAATACAGACTGTGAAAGCCTTTAACGGAGAGCGTACAGTTGAAACGGAAACGGAATTCAAGTTCATAAAGACACTCAAAAGTATTTTCAGATTGTCCTGGATCAGTAATCTCCAGGGGTCTTTGCTTGGTCTTATCGAGGCAATCGGTGGTGTTGTCATCATCTGGATAGGTGCAGCTGCAGTCATCAAAGGAGAAATGACCATTGGCAGCCTGATTACATTCAATGCACTGCTTGGGTATTTCCTCGGGCCTGTACAGAACCTGATCAATTTGCAGCCACAGATGCAGACAGCGGTTGTTTCTTCTGACAGGCTTGGAGAGATTCTGGACCTTGAAGTCGAAAAGACGGAAGCCCAATCCAGAAAAATCATCCCGGCATCCTTAAAAGGAGATATTGATTTCACCGCTGTGTCTTTCAGGTATGGAACAAGACAGCTTGTACTGAATGATTTATCAATGCACATAAGTGCCGGCGAGCGGATTGCAATTGTCGGAGAAAGCGGCGCAGGAAAAACAACAGTGGCAAAACTCCTGCTCAGCCTCTATCAGTATGAGAGCGGAAATATTACAATTGCTGATTACGCTCTCCCGGACATTCAGCTTGATGCCTTGAGGGAGAAGATTGCATATATTCCGCAGGAAACATTCCTGTTTTCCGGAAGTATTCTGGACAACCTTACTTTCGGGGCAGATCATCCTGACATGGAGGAAGTCATAAAGTGTACAAAGCTGGCGCAGATACATGACTTCATCAACGGACTTCCTCTCCGGTATGAAACCGTACTTGATGAAGGAGGCTCCAATCTTTCCGGTGGACAGCGTCAGCGTCTTGCTATTGCCAGAGCAATGCTTCGCCGTCCGGATATCCTTATTCTGGATGAGGCAACAAGCAACCTTGATACCATAACCGAGCGGGCGATTCAGAACACACTGAATGACTACTGCGAAGGAATGACAACAATTATCATCGCCCACCGGCTGTCAACGATACGCCACTGCGACCATATATTTGTTATGGATAAGGGGACTATTGCTGAAAGCGGAACCCATGATGATCTCATGGCATTGGAAAATGGCCTTTACCATAATCTCTGCCTTGCGCAGACCGGGGAATAACATGAAGCACGAAATCATCGATATCAAGGACATATCCGACAGCAAGGAGGTTTATGGACAGAGGCCGAACCCTTTCTTTGCAGGATTTATCTATTCCCTTACCGCTATATTGATTGCAGTATTTATATATTGCGGTATCGGGAAAATCGAAATTGTTGCAAGAGCACAAGGTATAGTCAGGCCTAACGAGGATGTCAGTACAGTCACGAACAATGTTTCCGGAAAACTGATACGGGTGAACGCAGAAGACGGAATGGCGGTTCAACCGGGTGACGTTCTGTTTGAAATTGATACGGCAGAAGCGCAGATCAGTCTTGAAGATCTGCTCCGCCAGAAAGCAGAGTATGAAGAAGAACGGGGTTTTGTAAACCGTTTTATTGAGGGAATCACCGATAATGAAAACCCCTTTTCCAGTGATTCAGGAAGCGATGAATACAGGTACTATGTCCTTTACGAAAATTATGCGCTGAATACAGAGAGTTCTGAGTTAAGCATTCTCTATGACATGGACAAAACGAAGGAGGTTCTGAAATCTTCAGAGGATAAAATTAACCTTCTGAAAACAGAACTTGCAGGACTGAACGATTACAGGGAAAGTGTTGTCGGCGGGAAAGATTGTCTCAGCGACGGTTCCCTCTACAAATCCAGCTATCTTCTGTATGAAGCTGACCTGAAGTCTCTGAAGGAGGAATACACTGCACAGAAAAAGAAGATTGAGCATGATACTACGCAGCAGAGCAATGATTTCTATCGTTCTTTTTACGAAAGTCAGATAGAGGGCTATAAATACCTTGCAGAATCTATTGAGAAGGGAGACTCAGTTTTCCCTGTATCATACAAAGGTAATTGTCTGCTTCTGTACAAAGACTTTGTGGCTCAGCTGGATGAATATCAGCGGCAAGAGAGTATCGCAAAAAACACCTACAGTTATTACAAAGATGGTGGCGGTACCGGGTCCGCAGACAGTTCGTACCTTGCCTATGACAAGTCGATGCTTGAAGGGTATAAACTATACAAAAAATCCGTTGAACAGGGCCAGGACTGCTTTGACAGCAGCAAGAACAGTGTGTTCTACAGGTCACTTTACGCAAAATATCAGGCTGAATATGATACGCTGAGTGTTGCGGTGAATGCAGCTCAGACTGCATATATTCCCTTGTCAGAAGATCCTCTTGCAGATCCTTCTGATATTGCAACGGCATTGGAGACACTGGATGCTGCAATGGTCGCAAGAGATGATTATAAGGCTGAAACTCTGGCGGAAATTGATAACGCAATTCTGAAAATCAACGAAACAATTGCTGAAAAAGAATTGAGCCTGAACGAAGATACTATTGAATTCAATAAAGACAAAGCAAAACTGGATCTTGAAAGTGCTGAAGCTGCCGTGGATGCATATGTAAACAAGATGTTGACTGAATACAGACAGACAATTCTTGATTTCGAGACAAAACTTGCAGAATTGGATATCAGTGATGTTTCGCTTCAGAACAAGGACGAAATGATGGCGGCGCTTGATGCTTCGTATGCGGCAACAAAAGAGTCCCACCACTATCAGACGCTTTCACAGATTGACAGTAATATTGTTTCTCTTAAGACTGAACTTTCTGCAATTGAATCTGAATTTGCGCTTTATCAGCTTACTGATGAGATGAATCGGCGCAGCATCGCAGAAGACGGAGAACCGTTGTCTGTAAAAATAGGGACGATGGAGAAACTCTCGTCGCTTCTTTCAGATCGTGAGATTCTGGATGATAAGATTGATGAGATTAACACCCGTATTCTTCAGACAGAAGAGCAAATGTCACAAGCTGTAGTAAGAGCTGAAAAAGCCGGAATTGTCAATATGGTTACACCGCTTGTACCAGGCGATGTACTGCCCTGCGGAACCAATGTCATGACCATCATTCCACCAAGCGAAAGCGAATACAAAGTTCAGCTCTATGTCAGCAATTCAGAAATAGCAAACATTGATGTCGGAGACATTGTCAAGTACAATATTGCCGCTCTCCCGTATAATCAATACGGAATACTCGATGGCTATGTGACATCGATTTCCTCTGATGCACTGGTTATGGATGGTCAATATTCAGGATACTATCAGATCGAATGTTCAATTGCAAATACTGAACTGACAGACAAAGACGGAAATACGGGGACTGTTGGCATCGGGATGGAACTTGACGCCAAAATCGTGACACAGGAAAAGACGATTCTGCGCTATCTGCTTGAAAAAATCGACTTATTCTGAATAACAGAAAGCTGTACTGTTTTACACATAAACAGACTTGTACAGACGGACAAACATATGGCTTTGAGGAACAGAATCTGATCCAGATATAGAGGACTGGGCAAACGAATTAGATTAGACGAATTAGATCAGAAGATACGGACAAGGAAGCAGATTGCCCGTATTTTTCTTGATAGCTATTCTGATTGTACACACAGTATAAAGACCGTTTACATTTATGCCTGTCACACGGTTACATAATGCACATGAATTTGAAATAATATATCATAAAATGACCAATTTTTCCGTTTTCGTTTTTCAAGCATAAGTTGTGGTATATTGTACGAAGAAGCAATGTCCGGAAATTGCTCCCTGTAAGTATTGCTAAATGCTGAAAGACACGAAGGTATTAGTTATCTGAAATAACTG
>DCHA01000020.1:7872-39969 GCA_002315535.1 Firmicutes bacterium UBA1764
GAGAGAGGATATGTATTATGAAAACTGTCGGATTTGTTGAACTTATACCAGATGAAATGATGGAGCTAAGTGGTGGCGCAAGTGCAAGAAGTTTTCTTAAGAGAATTGGCGAAATTGTTATTGTAAATACACTGAATAATTATTGTAAAAGAAAAACTGGTATGAGTATGGATGAAATAAATGATAAAGTATGGGACCAGGCTTTTTATAAAATAAAAATGGCGCCAATAGGCTCGGATAATGGTCGTAACACAATGTAAAACATCTGACTTAGAACAAGAGCCCCTTTGTTGTTCAACTTTATATTTGTAGCTGATAGTCTGGACTTGTCCCTTCTTTGACTATAGGGGTTACAAGGTCAATGCTAGTACAGGTCCGTATAATAAATCACAACATGTAATAATGTATTCCTATGTGATTTGTGGATTTATGGAGAAATTTGATGGATGAACGTAACAATGCAATCAGAGGGTTAATATTGTACATTTCTTCCTCATTGCTTCTCGTCTGGGTGGACATGTTTGCTCTGGATGTCATTGTTCTGTGTTTATTCTATTATTTGTACAAAGATAGGATAAAGAAAGATTTTAAGAAATTGTCAATATCCGAGGCGAAGCGAGTAATAATTACATACTTTGTGGCGGATTTTCTGATTTGCGTATTAGAAAATATTGTTAGTATTATGGGATTCAGTGACTCGGCAAACCAAAATATGTTGTATGAATTGAAGAGCGAAATGAATCCTGTTCTATATATCCTTATGTTGTGTGTCACAGGCCCCTTGATAGAGGAAATTACATTCAGGTTTTGCATTTTCTCTTTATTCAGACGCAAGATTTTCAAGTATTTTTTTCTGCCGTGTTATTCAGTGTCGCACATTTAACTGCAGAAGCTTTTGCCGAAACCTTTGAAATAAGTTCTTTTATTGTGAATTGTGTCCTTTATTTATTATCAGGCATTTTGCTTTCCTGGGTCTATGATAAAACGAAAAATGTTATTTTGGCTGCCAGCCTTCACGGGATCAGTAATTTCTTTGCGGTTTTATTAATGATTTTCGCATCATGAAAGCCAATAACTATTCCACCGAATATACCGGCATCTGACAACTTGAACAAAGGACATGAGCATGAAAGGATAAATATAACGAAGACTGTCGGATTTGTCGAAATGGAAACGAATGAGATGATGAAAATGAACGGGAGTTCGTCAAACAATCGCGAACAGAAGGCTCAACAAGCAAAGCTTCTTACAGAATGGGCCAATACCACTCAAGATCGAATTGTGCCGAACACATAGAATGGAGATTTTATGAAACGATGTGTAATAATTGACATAACTGTAGCTTTTATTTTTCTGTTTTTCTCGATTTTTTTCCTATGCAGAGAACCACAGAATACTGTCTTGGCGATATTTGGTTTTATATACTTCGGCACAGCTGTTTATCGAGTTGTGCGCAATTTTAAGAGAACCGATGATAAATGAAGATACTATCCACACATAACTATTCTGGGAAGAATCGAGCAAACACAGTTTGACATATAAAAAAGCATTAAGCCATTGCGGAGCGGATATGTTTTGCCTGTGGCATGGATACATATTGGCTTCCACATCAGGCGCGAGACGAAGGCTTTTGAGAAAACAATATGCATTATTATTGCATCAGACAACATGATATTACAGACTACGGGGCAGCCTGTCTTGCGACGATTGCGAAGCAATACGGGCAGTCCCTTTCTGTTGCAAAATTTCGTCAGATTGCAGGCACAGACCGTAGCGGGGCAAATGTTCACGGATGTATACGCTCATACCTTTGACACAAACAGGAAACAGATTTCAGAAGCAACGTGCTTCTAACAGAATATGAAAATGTTAGAAAAATGTTAGAAAACGAATGTATTAAAGAAATAAAAAACCTTGAAACCGTTGAGATTTCAAGGTTTATGGAGCTGATGACCAGAATTGAACTGGTGACCTCATCCTTACCAAGGATGCGCTCTACCATCTGAGCTACAACAGCGCAGTCGCCGTGCGACCTTATTATTATAAGGGCTTGGCGTTATTAAGTCAATATATCCGAAGCCTTTTTCCTCAGCTGGCCGCAGGCGGCGTCGATATCTGATCCAAGCTCGCGTCTGACGGTCGCGTTAATGCCGCAGCGTCCCAGCTTATCCGCAAAAGCCTTGGCGGCGCCCCGGCTTGATCCTGTCATTCCGCTTTCCACAACAGGATTCAGAGGAATCAAATTTATGTGGCACAGCTGCCCCTTTAAAAGCTCTGCCAGAGCCTTCACATTCTCATCAGTGTCATTCTTTCCGGCAATCAGCGTGTACTCATAAGTCACCCTTCTGCCGGTCTTTTTCTCATGCTCCCTGCACGCATTCATCAGCATGCCGAGATCATATTTCCTTGCGATAGGCATCAGCTCTTCTCTGGCCTTTTGGCTTGCCTCGTGAAGAGAAATCGCGAGATTTACCTGCGGGAATTCATCGCCAAAGCGCTCAATCCCCGGCACAACGCCGCAGCTTGATACCGTAATATTTCTATAGCTTAAATTGATGCCCTCCGGATCATGAATTCTCTTTAAGAATTCCGACACCTCTTCATAGTTATCAAAAGGCTCGCCCATGCCCATAAGCACCAGATGATTGATCGCTCCGGCGGCACCTTGCACAACAAGAAATTCGTCGAGCATTTCCCAAGCTTTTAGATTTCTGCGCTTGCCGCCAATGGTGCTTGCGCAAAAGGTGCATCCCATATTGCAGCCCACCTGGGTGGAAATGCAAATGGAATTGCCATATTCATAGGCCATGAAAACAGCCTCGACATATTCACCATCGGGGCACCTTAAAAGATACTTTCTTGTGCCGTCAGCTGAAATCTGTTCGCGTTCAATTGCCAAGCTTTCTATGGTGCAGCAATCCGCAAGCTTCGCCTTTAGACACTTTGAAAGATTGCTCATCTCGTCAAAGCTGCAAGCCCCCTTTAAGAGCCACTGGGAAATCTGCTTTTCTCTAAAAGCAGGCTCACCGAGGCCCACGAGGAAATCCTTTAATTCAGTTCTGCTAAGCTCTTTTATATTAATCATTTAAGACGAAATTTCTCTTACACCTTCGTTATATTTTCGCAATGAAAAGCTCCATTGCAAGGCGCGCATCCATCTTGCCGCCCTTAATATCACTTTCGATTCTGTAGCATCCCGACAGCGCCGCCTTGAGTCTTGCGGTGGAAAGCCTTGCGGATGCATCGATTGCCTTGTTCAAACGGTAAGGATTAATCTTCATTTCTGATAAAGACTTCCCTGCCTCCTTGCGCTGACGAGCCTCGAGCATAATCTCAAGCTGCGAGCACAAAAGTCCGTGGAATCTCAGAATAACGCCTATCTGCTTTGACGGCTGCTCGATTGCAATCGAGTTATGCAGCAGCCTCAGCGCCTCGCCCTTGTTTCCGGAGAACGCCGCATCCAAAAGCTTAAACGCATTATCCTCTTCTCTTGCCGAAGAAACTTCGAGCAAATCCTCATAGCTGATGACTTCCTTATCACTGTACAAGGCAGCGGCCTTTAATATATCGTTCTCCAAATTATAGAGATTGTATTCTCTTTCCTTGTCAAAATATCCCGCGCCCGTAGCAAAACTGAGAAGATCATTCTTCGCAATCTTCGGGCATCTCTTTCTTGCCCAAGCCGCCAGAGTCCCCTCATCCAGAGCCGTAAAATCATACGCAAGGCCCTTTTTCTCAATCTCTTTATAAAGCAGCCTGCGCTTGTCAGCCTTATCCATAACGAGTATCAAAAGCGTCGTATCCGGAATGCTCTTTATATAATCAGCGAGCTCCTCTGCGGCGCCAAAATCGACATCCTTTACAACAACGACCTTTCTTTCGGACATAAAAGGCACGGTCTCGCAAAGAGCAATCACATCTGACTGTGTGGTGTCCGGCTCGGACAGAACCGTCAAATCCATCGCTTCAGTCGCAGGATTAACCACCGCCGCCTTCAGCTTCTTCCAGGCCCACTCAATCATAAAGCGCTCAGATCCGTACAGCAAAATAACGGATGGAATATCTCCGCTTTGAATAATCCTGTTTATTAATTTGTATGGATGTTCCTTTACCTGAGCCATTTCACCTAATACTGCCAAGCTCGCCGCCCCTAAGCAGCAATGCTCCTTCTAAATCTGTCCTCCTAACTATTATACCTGAACTTTCCAGCAGTTCAAGAACGCTCTGATGCGGATGGCCGAAGCGATTATTTAGCCCACACGATATCACGGCCTCAGTGGCGCCGGTTTGCTCAAGCATTTTTTCGCTCGTTGATGTTTTGCTTCCGTGGTGACCGATCTTAACTATGTCCGCCGCCGGAAAATCTATCGTCTGCTCGATCTCCTTTGTAATATCAGACAGCAGCATAATGCGCACACCATTCACAGTGCATAGACTTACTATCGAAGACTCATTGCTGCCGGAGCCTCCCCCATCCATCACCGGTGACAGCACATCAAAGCGCGCCTCCCCCGCAGAAATAAAATCCCCCGCGGACACAAACACCATATCATCGCAGTTAAAGCCCGACAGATCATCACCCGCCGCTGTCACAGGAAAAACTATAGTCCCTATTTTCATCTTCTGCGACAAATCCGCAATGCCCTTGCTGTGATCACTGTCAAGATGCGTCACTATCGCCATATCGATTTTTGTAATCCCGTGCCTCAGCAAATATGGCCGCAGTATATCCTCCGCAACATCCTTGTAATATGATCCGCCCCCATCTACAAGCACATTAACGCCCCTGCTTTGAATGTGAATGCAGTCACCCTGCCCGACATCAACAAAGACCGCATCATACGAATCGTATTTCCATGGCAAAGGGCTTTGTGCGGCCCCGATGGCAAAGGGAATTAAGCAGGAAGCTAAGGCAAGAGCGCCGCCCAGCGCAATCGAAAGGTATTCCCTCTTTCTTCGCAGTATCACAATCCTAAGCTCTGAGAAATAGTAAAAGAGCATGACGTAATAAAGGATGAGAAGGCTGAGAGGCGGCGCGGGGACAGTCAGTCCGCCGCATATTTTATCGCTCACATCCGCAAGCAAAACAAGCCCTTTGCAAAGCACCTGGCATATTCTCGCAAAGCCCGCGAACACAATTTTTACAGGATGAACAACAAAGCAAACAAGCCCGAAGGGCAGAATCAGAGAAGCAAGATAAATCGCAATGGGATTAATAAATAAACTGATTGGCGAAAAATTCAAAAAATGGTATGCCATAAGCGGCGTCATACCAAGCTGCAGCACAAGCCCCGGCAGAAAAAAGCTTCCGATCTTGTACAGCTTCTCAGATCGCTTCCTGTCGCAAAAGGCCTTAAACCTAATCTCGCAAAACGGCAGAATAACCGCAAGCGAATATGCCGCAAGAAAAGACAGCTGCATGCCCGAATCAAAAACATAATAAGGATTAACCGCCAAAATAATAATCGCAACCGCGCAGGCGGCCGAAAGCATATCGTATCGCTTCCTTGTATGAAAGGCCAAAATGCTCAGGCAAATCATCGCTCCGGCCCTAATTACAGAAATAGAAAAATCCGCCAAAGCCGCATAGACAAAAAGAATTATCACACTGATAATCGCGGAAAGAATATCGTTTCGCCTTAGGACCTTTCTGACCACACTGTACACGAGCCCGACATGAAGGCCCGAAACCGCAAGAATATGCGCAATCCCGTTGTCCTGAAACTCCTCATAAATGTCATCATCCAGATACGCCTTATCGCCGAACAAAATGCCCGCGACAAGTCCATAGCTGTCCGTCCCCATCATTTCCTTTGATGCCAGAGTAAAGCTGCATTTAAGCCCCGCAAGAAAATGCGAGGCTATGTTCTCAATTTTTCCCGGAGTGAACTTAAAAATGGAGGCATCCATTATGGCGTAGCAATGGCGCGCCCTGAGATACTGTCTGTAATCAAAGCAGAGAGGATTGCGCCTTGCTGATGGCTCTGTGATTTTTCCGGTCGCGGTAATGCGCCTTCCGACCAAATCATAGACATAGCTTTCATCGGTCACATTATCAAGCCTAATCAAAAGGTTTTCCCAGCCCATGTCAACAGTTAGCGCCGTATAGCCATCCTTTATTTTTATTGATTTTACTCTGCCCTCAATTTTCTGAACACTGTCATAGTACGGCTCAAAATCGGTATGATACAAATCCACACCAAAGCCCTTTATCACTACAAGAATAATAAGGCACTGAATCATCAGCACCGGTACAAGAGGTCTTCTAATCACAATATTTCCCATATATTAACATTAGCATATCAAACCATATATGTCAATATTTGGTACAGATTAATTATTATAAAGCCGACTCAAAAGGAAAAAATTTTGCGCACCGCCAGGCCATCGCAAACGCTAAACCGCACGAAGCCCGAGTATTCGAGGGCTGAGCAGGTTTAAAAGTGTGGCCGCGGGTGCACTAAATTTTTTCAAATAGAGTCGGCTGATATATAAGTTTTTTAGTCTCTATGGAAGAAGTGCTCTACTATCCGTTGAACATGGTCTTCTATAACCTCCGGATTAAGAAGGTCCTCCGGGTCGGTATCGATAATGTCACCTTCGATATCAACGCTTTCGTGAACTGTATATGTTGATGAAACCGGATATGTCTCCGTATCGTAGTTATGATACGGGCAGTAGAGATCCGGTAAATCCTTAGAGGAATCCTTTACGGTTCCGACTGTATAAGAATCAAGATTCTGATCCTTAACCACAACACCGTTTTCTATAGCCTGCGCAATTGCAGTCTTGTATGAATCAAGCATTTTCTCCCAGGATACTCCGCCCGGTCTTACTATACCTACGGTTGTGTATGAGCTCGGGCACCATGGTGTTGCAAGATATCCGCTTTCTGCGCAAACAGTTGCAGTATGATAACCAATAGTTTCGTCGGTTCCGACAAGCGAAGGCTCAGTGCCCTTAATAAAGATTTCGCTGTGAGTATCATCGCCCGTGCTGTATTCGCTTGCACCGCCCGTATAGTTGTTAACTGTTTCTGTTACGAACTCGCCCCTCATTTCGAATTCTTCTCTCGGAACCAGAGCGCCAACCTGATCCATAACCTTTGCCCAAAGCTTAGCGGCATAGCTGGAGTCAGAGCTTACAGGGATATTAACGTCGCTTCCTATCCATGTTGCTGCGGCATACTGAGGAGTAATTCCGCAGAACCAGATATCATATCTTTCTGTTGTTGTTCCTGTCTTGCCTGCAGAAGGCTGGCTGGAGAGCTTTGCCTTTGAGCCAAGTCCGTTTGTAACAGTTGTTCTGAGAATATCTGTCATAAGTGATGCAACATCCTCATCAAGAACCCGTGTATGGCTTGCTTCCTTTGAAAGAATGATGTCACCGCTCTTTGTTGTTACTGTTGTGTAGCAAATAGGCTCGGTATATGTTCCGTGGTTACCTATTGTTCCGTATGCGGCAGTCATTTCAAGAGGTGATATTCCGTTAACCATTCCGCCCAGAGCAAGTGAAGAAGCATTGGCATCAGTAGCGTCTCCGGTCGTAACCAGAGATGTAATACCCATCTTCTGGAGCTGGTTAATGCTTGCATATGGATCGCCTATCTTCATATAAAGATTTACTGCGCAAGCGTTGATAGACTGCTCAACCGCATGGCGAAGATTTGTAATTCCGTTATATCCCGTGTACCAGTTCTTTGGCCAAATGGAATTGTTGTTGAGTATAGGTGCATCATCAAGTGGCATTGCCGCAGTGTAACCCACAGAGCCGTTCTTACCCATCTGCAGAGCCAATGAGTAAAGCGCAATAGGCTTAATTGAAGATCCCGGCTGTCTTACAGATGTTACTCTGTTATATAATGCCTTGCCTGTCAGATCACGGCCGCCAACCATACCAAGGATGTGACCGTTTTCATAGTCCATAATTACCATTGCGGACTGTGGCTGACGAACACGCTGCTTGAGTGTGAAATAATCCTTGCTGAGTGTCAGCGTTCCGTTATCATTCTTTGTGAATGCATTTGGGAAATCCTCGAAATACTGTTTTGACAGGATGAGATTCATATTATCATCTCTGTCCTTATACTTAGCATCGATACTCCAAACACCGCCTGCTCGGCTGTAAAAGACCTTATCCTCCGTAACCTCGTACAGATACTTAAACTCTACGCTGTAATCGATGTTACCGCCGACCGATGTTCTGTATACATTAAGTCTCTTGCCGGAGTATACCATAAGGTCACCGTTATCAAGGAACTTATACTCATCTGATCCAAGAACGAAATCTCCGTTCTCGTTGAAGAAGTTAGCCATCTTATAAAGAAGAATCTTATTTCTGTCTTCATTTAAGATGTTTCCGTTCTTATCAGAATACTGAATTGAGATTCCCGGGAAGTTCTCCGGATTATCATACTCAGTATCAAGAATTTCCTGAACAGCAACATCCATAGTTGTGTTGATATGAAGTCCGCCGCTGTAAAGAAGCTTCTTTGCGGTATCACTGTCATATCCAGCAGCCTTAAGATCTGCAAGAACCTGCTCCTTAACATAGTCAACGAAGTAGGATGTTGTTACATTATTAATTGCGGACGAACCCGGATTCAGATAATCCCTGATTGATTCCTCCTTTGCGCTTGCATATGTTGCATCATCAATCTTTCCCTGCTCGTTCATGAAACGAAGAACTGTCTTGATACGATTTGCGGATGCGTCATTGTAGCAAACAATGTAGTATTCATCCTTTGCGATAATATCAAGAGAGTCAGGATCACTTACTGATGAAATTGAATATCTCTTTAAAGGTGCATAGCTGTCAGGGCTTTGAGGAAGCGCCGCAAGCTGTGCGCATTCAAGCAGCGTCAGCTCTGAAACATCCTTTGAGAAATATGCCTGAGCCGCTGCGGCTACACCGTTGCAGTTATATCCAAGGTAAATAGTATTCAGATATGCCTCAACAATTTGCTCCTTGGTCAGCTGCTTTTCAATCTGAATAGTATAATAAGCCTCAATAATCTTACGGCTCATGCTTCGCTGACTCTTAATCTCAGAAAGATAAAGATTTCTTGCAAGCTGCTGAGTGATTGTTGATGTACCACCGATTCTGTCTGACTGACCGGAAACCTTTTGCCATACAGCTCCGGCGATACGAATGAAGTTGAATCCATGATGCTCCCAGAAGGTCTTATCCTCGATAGATACAAAGGCATCAACAAGCTGCTTTGGCATCTCGTTGTATTCTACATTTGTTCTGAGAGAATCGCCCTGGAAGATGTTATCGATAACAACCCCATTGCGGTCATATACAATAGAGTTTTCGGAAAGCAATTCATAAATGTTATCCGGATAAATCTTCGGAGCATCCTTAACGATGTTGTACACATAGTAAGCGACTACGCCGCATGCAATAATTCCAAGACCGATAAGAATCAGAATTATCGTTAATAAGACTTTCCCAAAAGTCTTTTTCTTCTTAGGCTTTTTAGCCTTCTTTTCCTTCATTTCATCTCCCCCTGTTTTTTCTGCAGGTCTTGCGTGACGCCTTTCCGGCTCAGCCTGTGCCCTGCTTGCACGTCTTCCCACAACGTGCTCTTCTTCTGCCGCGGTAGCGGCAAGAAAACTCTCCGCATCAGTTGCAGGCTGAAGCGGACGTTCTTCAATCAGGTCCTCCACTCTCGGAACGACCATAGTCTTTGATAAATCTTCAATTTTTTCCGATGAATCACCAATTTCGTCTTTAATAAGACCGAACTCCTTTAACAAATCATCGTTCTGACCTTTATCGTATGACATTTCTTACCCCTCGAAAATGCTGCTCGCAAACTCTTTTGCGTCAAACAACTTCAAATCATCCATTCCTTCACCGAGTCCGATAAACTTTACAGGTAAATCAAACTCATCACTGATTGTTACTACAATGCCGCCCTTTGCGGTGCCGTCCATTTTAGTAAGCACGATTCCGGAGAGATCTGTTACTTCACCAAACTCCTTAGCCTGGGAAATAGCATTCTTTCCTGTAGTTGCATCAAGAACCAGAAGGACCTCACGCTTTGCCTCCGGAAACTCTCTGTCAATTACCTTATACATCTTGGCGAGCTCCGCCATAAGATTCTTTTTATTCTGAAGTCTGCCTGCGGTATCACAGATTACAACATCTGTATTGTGAGCCTTTGCAGACTGCATTCCGTCAAAAATTACTGCGGATGGATCAGCGCCCTCCTTGTGCTTTATTACCGGCACACCAAGTCTTTCACCCCAAATTGAAAGCTGCTCTGATGCAGCCGCTCTGAATGTGTCTGCGGCAACAAGCATTACAGATTTACCCTGGCCCTGAAGAATATGAGCAATCTTTGCAATACTGGTTGTCTTGCCGACGCCATTTACACCTATCATAAGAATAACGAGAGGTGTTTCTTTGCACAGCTGATTGCGCTCACCCTTATCAAGCATCTCAGAAACAATCTCTCTGATCTGCTCCTGCACAGCCTCAGCATCACGAAGTCTGTCGTGTCTGATGCTGTCTCTCAGGCTGTCAGTAATCTTAAGTGTTGTATCCATTCCTATATCGGATGAAATCAGAACCTCTTCAAGCTCATCAATCATTTCCTCATCAGGCTTTGGACGATTAAGAATGACATCGCCCATGCGCTGAGCAAGATTTCCGAAGAATGATTTTTTCTTTTCAAATAACATGGCTTAAATCTCAAAATCATCGCCGAGGGCAAGTGACAGAACCTGAGTAATACCGTGCTCCGGCATTGTGATGCCATAAAGAGCATCAGCATATTCCATAGTTGCCTTCTGGTGTGTAATAAGTGCAAACTGAGTTGTTCCGAATTCTGACAGATACTCAGCGAATCTGTCTATATTAGCCTCGTCAAGTGCGGCCTCAACCTCATCAAGTATGCAGAACGGTGTTGGCTTTGCCTTGAGGACCGCAAACATGAGAGCAATTGCTGTCATTGTCTTTTCTCCGCCGGAGAGCAGCTTCATGTTCTGCAGCTTCTTTCCTGGCGGCTGAGCCTCAATTTCAATGCTTGTTTCAAGAGGATTGTTCGGATCTTCCATGCTCAGCTTAGCCTGACCGCCGCTGAAGAGCTGTGTAAAGATTCCTTCAAAGTTCTCTGAAACCGCATCAAAGCTTTCCTTGAACTTAACCTTGATAGTATTATCCATTTCGGCAATAACGGATAGAAGCTCTGCAATAGCCTTATTGATATCCTCTCTCTGCTCTGTGAGGAAGGTGTATCTTTCGCTAACCTGCTTGTATTCTTCGATAGCTCCGACATTAACATCGCCAAGCTCTCTCATGCGGTTGCGATATTCTCTGCTCTCCTTAAGTGCGCGTGAGAATACGAACTCCGGATCAACAAGCTCAAGTGCCTGTGCATATGAAATTTCGAATTCATCCCAGAGCTTTTCTTTGAGAGACTCTGTCTGAGTTTCGAATCTCGCAAGTCTGACATCGCTTTCGTGGCGCTTGCTTTGAATATCGTAAAGTCTGCTCTCCTCGGAAACCTTCTTTTCCTCGAGCGCATTGTTTGCTTCAAATTCAGCCTTTCTTGCTTCGATAGCGGCATCAATTGAGGCCTGAACTGCGGCCTTTTCTGCCTCCTTATCCTTAAGAGCAAGCTCTGCTGTTTCTGCGAAGGCAACGATTTCAGCCTTCTGTATTTCAAGACCTTCGAGGCCCTTGATTGCGCTGTTCTTGCTTTCCTCAAGATCCTTAAGGGACTGCATAACTCTTTCTTCAAGGTCCTTGCTTCCCTGAGCTCTTGCAAGCGCTGTGCTTTCTGCAAGTCTCGCATTGGTCTCTTCTTCTCTTGCCAGAGCGAGTCTATCTCTAAGTCCGTCGATTTCAGCAACATCCTTTGCGGCTGCCTCAATTTCCTTTCCAAGCTGCTCAAGCTCTAAATGACGGCTAAGGATATTTCCGACATTGTTCTTGAGGCTTCCTCCGGTGATTGCTCCGGCGGCATTGATAATTTCGCCTTCAAGCGTAACTGCCTTGTATGGACCAGGGAAAGACCTTGTCATCGCGATAGCATTATCAAGAGTATCGCAAATGATAACTCTGTTAAGAACATAATCAACAACTACGCTGTAGTCACCCTTTGTCTTAACCTTATCTGATGCAAGACCAAGGAAACCCTTGCAGCTGCTAAGCTCGTCTATATTTGCCGCTGTCTGCGGACGAAGATTATCTACAGGAAGGAAGGTAAGTCTTCCTGCCTGATTCTCTTTTAATATTCCAATTGCCTTCTTTGCGACAGCATCATCGTCGCAAACGATATTCTGAAGCTTTCCACCCAGAGCAGTCTCTACCGCAAGCTCCCAGCCCTTTGGAACAACAAGAAGATCGCCGAGTACGCCAACAACGCCGGGGAGCTTTCTTCCCATCATAAAGCGAACGCTGCCGTTATATCCCTCATATGACTTCTCAAGCTCCTCAAGAAGGTGAGCTCTTGCAACCATGCGGTTGTACTTTGTTCTGAGCTCTTCGGAATTTTTAATCTTTTCTTCGAGTGCGAGAACTGCCTCATGCTTTTCACTTGCGAGTGTCTTGGCGCTGTTCATCTCTTCGATTACAGCGGCTCCCGCAGACTGGGCCTCCTTCGCATTCTCGTTTTCTCTTGTAAGCTTTTCTTCAATTGCGGCAAGCTCTGACTCGAGTCTTTCCTTTTCACGCGCAAGAGAAATCATTCTCTCTTCACCAAGCTGAGTTCTGCTTGAGATAAAGTGAATCTCATCGCTCTTTGTCATGAGCTCGGCTCTGAGTACATCAAGCTGTTCCTCCTTTGCGGCGGACTGCTCTCTTGCAATTCGAAGCTGCTCTTCAATATTGTCGCGACTCTTTCTGCAATCTTCGATAGCCTGATCGAGCTCTTTTGCCTCTTCCTTTACCGCATTGGTCTTTTCCTCTGACTGCTCAATATTCTTGAGTATTACATTTATTTCAACCTTGCGATATTTGTCTCTGATTTCAAGGAACTCTGTTGCCTTCTCAGACTCTGTCTTAAGAGTTCCGATGCGGCCTTCGATTTCCTTAACGATATCATTAACTCTGGAAAGATTATTGTTTGTTGCCTCGAGCTTTCTTTCAGCCTCGTTCTTTCTGCTTCTGTATTTAACAATACCCGCAGCCTCTTCAAAGATTTCACGACGTGAATCCATCTTGTTATCGATGATGTCAGAAATCTTTCCCTGTCCGATAATTGAGTAGCCTTCTACACCGATACCGGTATCCATGATGAGCTCTCTGATATCTCTGAGTCTGCAAGGAGTCTTATTAATCAAGTATTCGGATTCTCCGCTGCGGTACATGCGTCTGGTGATACCGACCTCATCAAACTCAATAGGAAGCTCATGGTCAGAGTTATCAATAACAAGTGTAACCTCTGCCATTCCCTTTGGCTTTCTGTTTTGTGTACCGGCGAAAATAACCTCTTCCATCTTTCCGCCACGGAGCATCTTTGGTGACTGCTCACCAAGTACCCATCTGATCGCATCGGAAATGTTGGATTTACCTGATCCGTTTGGACCAACGATACAGGTAATACCACCCGTAAAGTCAATTGTCACCGGATCGGCGAATGATTTAAATCCGTTAAGTTCTAGTCTTTTAAAATGCATTTATAAACCTTTCAATGCCTCTTCGGCCGCTGCGGCCTGGGCAAGCTTTTTACTCTTCCCGCATCCCTCACCAAGCTTGTCTCCGTTTGCATAAACCGCAAACACAAAGGACTTATCATGGTCGGGACCAAATTCTCTAATCTCTTTATACTCTATCAGGCAGGGGCCCGATGTCTGGAGCCTCTCCTGAAGCTCAGTCTTACTGTCTCTGGCAGTCTTTCCTGCCTTGGCCTCAGCTATTGCCTCTGCAAAGAATCTCTTTATCAGCTCCGAGGCCTGTTCAAAGCCTCCGTCGTCATACACAGCTCCGATTATTGCTTCGACTCCATCGGCGATGATGCTGTCTCGCTCCATCCCTCCGCCAAGCTGCTCACCTCTTCCGAAAACAAGGAATTGATTAAGCCCATATCTGCGGCTGATTTTTGCAAGACTTTTTTCGCATACAATCGACGCGCGAAGCTTTGTGAGATCGCCCTCCTCCTTGCGGTGTTCACTACTGTAGAGGATTTTGCTGATAACCATATCAAGGACGGCGTCCCCGAGAAACTCCAATCTCTCGTTATCTCTAAGAGAATCGCCATAGACCTCATTTGCATAAGAGCTGTGAATCAAGGCCTGACTCAGCAGCTCTTTATTATTAAATTTATAGCCCAGAATTTCTTCCAGTCTTGATAAATCCATCATTACTTAATCTTTGCTTCTACAAGAGGAATTCTTTCCAATGTCTTCTCAAGCATGTCCTTATAGCCTGCAAGCTTTGTTCTCTCAGCCTCGATTACGTCTGCCGGAGCCTTCGATGTAAACTTCTCGTTTGAAAGCTTTCCTTCTGCTCTTGCAACCTCAGATTCGAGTCTCTTCTTTTCCTTGAGCAGTCTGTCATATTCTGCCTTGTAGTCAAGAAGATCATCCATAGGAACGTAAATGATAATTCCCGGAAGTGTTGCTGACATTGCTTCGTCAACAGGTGCATCAACGTAACTGATTTCAGAAACATTTGCCTGGCTCATAACGAAGTGTGCGCCGGCCTTTACGAGCTCTGCATCATCAGCCTTGATAAATGCGTGAAGCTTCTTGCTTGGTGCAGCCTCAACCTCTGAACGAATATTTCTGATAGACTTAATGATGTCCATTGCAGTTTCAAGAATCTTTACGTCCTTGCCGTAGTCCATTGCTTCGTCAAACTCCGGCCATTTTTCAAGCATAAGGAATTCCTTTGCGCCGTCGTATTTTGGCAGGAAGCTCCAGATTTCCTCTGTAATGAACGGCATAAACGGGTGAAGCAGCTTAAGTAAATTCTTAAGTACGTATACGAGGCAGTGTCTTGCGCTTGCCTTTTCCTCGTCTGTTCCGTTCCAGAGTCTCGGCTTGATAAGCTCGATATACCAGTCGCAGAAATTGCTCCAGATAAGATCGTTTATCTTCTGTGATGCGAGGGCGAAGTCGAAATTCTCCATGTTCGCAGTGATTTCCTTTGCAGCGTTATTGAGCGTTGCAATCATCCAGCGATCTTCTGCGGCAAGCTTTACATCCTTAAACTCAGCGATTGGAAGCCAATTGCCATCTTCATCCTTAAGGTTCATGATTGCAAAGCGGCTTGCATTCCAAAGCTTATTGGCGAAGTTTCTTGCGGCCTCGATCTTTTCTGTTGAGAATCTGAGATCGTTGCCCGGGCTGATGTTATTAAGAAGCATGAATCTTAAAGCGTCTGCGCCGTAGTTGTCGATAATCTCAAGCGGATCGATTCCGTTGCCCAGTGACTTGGACATCTTTCTGCCCTGTGAGTCACGAACGAGTCCGTGGATCAGTACGTGCTTAAACGGAGCGCTGCCCATTTCTTCGATTGAGCTGAATATCATTCTTGCAACCCAGAAGAAAATGATGTCGTATCCTGTTACGAGTACTGATGTCGGATAGTACTTCTTCAGGTCAGCAGTATCGTTTGGCCAGCCAAGTGTTGAGAACGGCCAAAGAGCTGAGCTGAACCATGTATCAAGAACGTCCTCGTCCTGATGGAAGTGTGTGCATCCGCACTTCGGGCATTTCTCCGGAACATCCTTTGCAACGACCATCTCACCGCACTCTTCGCAGTAATATGCAGGGATTCTGTGTCCCCACCAAAGCTGTCTGGAAATACACCAATCCTTGATGTCTTCCATCCAGTGATAATAAATCTTGTCAAATCTTTCAGGAACGAACTGTGTCTCGCCCTTTCTTACAGCCTCGATTGCAGGCTCTGCCAGAGGCTTCATCTTTACGAACCACTGCTCTGAAATTCTCGGCTCAACTACATTATGGCAGCGATAGCATTCGCCTGCAGGAATAACCACATCCTCGGTTTTTACAAGATAGCCGGCTGCTTCAAGGTCAGCAACCCAGTTCTTTCTGCATTCGTATCTGTCCTGGCCCTCGTACTTGCCGCATACTGCGGTCATCTTTGCGTGCTCGTCTATGCACTCGATAAGTGCAAGTCCGTGTCTTTGTCCAACCTCGAAGTCGTTAGGATCTGCGGACGGTGTAATCTTTACTGCTCCTGTTCCCTTTGTTGGATCCGGATATGGATCTGCGATAACAGGAATCTCTCTTCCAACCAGAGGAAGAATTACTGTCTTTCCGACAATATCCTTATAGCGTTCATCCTCACCGTTAACAGCGATAGCTACATCGGCAAACATAGTTTCAGGTCTTGATGTTGCAACAACAATTCCCTCACTTCCGTCTGCGCCCGGATATCTGAAGTACCAATACTTACCCTGATGATCTACGTGCTCAACCTCAATATCTGAAAGTGCGCTTCCGCAAACAGGACACCAGTTGATAAGTCTGCTTCCCTTGTAAATAAGTCCCTTATTATAAAGCTTGATGAAGTGTTCCTTAACAGCCTCATTGCAGCCCTCGTCCATTGTGAAGCGTTCACGGCTCCAGTCACAAGATGAACCAAGCTTCTTCTGCTGAAGATTAATTCTGTTGCCGTACTGCTCCTTCCATGCCCAAGCACGCTTAAGGAATTCCTCACGTCCGATTTCTTCCTTCTCTTTTCCTTCCTCTGCGCGAAGCTTTTCAACTACCTTAACTTCGGTAGCGATGCTTGCGTGATCAGTTCCAGGAAGCCAGAGCGCGCTGAAACCCTGCATTCTCTTAAATCTTGTAAGGACGTCCTGAAGGGTGCCGTCCATAGCATGTCCCATATGAAGCTGCCCTGTGATATTTGGTGGCGGCATCACGATAGTAAACGGGTCTGCATCGGGATTGACCTCCGGGCGGAAAGCACCGGACTCCTCCCACTGTTTATAGATTCGATCTTCAAATTGTTTCGGGTCGTAATTTTTTGCTAAATTGTTTTCCATGGTCTTCACTTTTTAAATAATAACTACAAAATCTGCATGCCCAAAATTAGGCATACTCTAACCAATAAATTATATCCCAATTTGCACAATAAAACAAGGAAAGTGAGAATTTTGCGAATTCCCGCTTTCCTTGAAATTTCAATGCTTTTAAAATTATTTTGTCTTTTGTTTTCCGAGATAAGCCTCTTTAATCGACTCATCGGCAAGAAGCTCTTCTCCGCGGCCCTCCATAGTGATGTGGCCGGTCTCAAGAACGTATGCCCAGCGGGCAACCTTAAGAGCCATATTTGCGTTCTGCTCAACGAGAAGAACGCTGACACCATTCTGGTTAATGGTCTTAATAATCTCGAAAATATCCTTAACAACAAGCGGTGCAAGGCCCAGCGATGGCTCATCCATCATCAGAAGCTTTGGACGGCTCATAAGAGCGCGACCTACCGCAAGCATCTGCTGCTCACCGCCTGAAAGAGTGCCCGCAAACTGCCAGTGACGCTCCTTAAGTCTTGGGAACAGACTATATACATATTCGATATCATCATCAAGCTTATCCTTGCGCAGATATGCTCCGATCTTAAGATTCTCAAGAACCGTAAGATTCGGGAATACCTTTCTTCCCTCCGGACACATCGAAATGCCCGCAGACACGATCTTATCAGGGCTCCAGCCTGTGATGTTTTCACCCTGGAAAATAATCTCGCCCTCCTGAGGCTTGATGATTCCCGCAATGGATCTCAGCGTTGTCGACTTACCTGCGCCGTTTGCGCCAATCAGTGTAACGATTCTTCCCGGTCTCATATCGATGGAAATACCGTCAACAGCCTTGATTCCGCCGAACTGAACCTTGAGGTTCTTTATTTCAAGCAGCTTCTCCTTTTGAGTATGCTCAGAGTCGTGCTGGAAATCTTTAATTTCATAATTCTTAATATCACTCATCTTCACTTACCCCCAGATATGCATCAATAACCTTCTGGTTGCTTTGGATTTCTGCCGGAGTTCCCTCTGCGATTTCCTTACCAAAGTCTATTACATAAATACGGTCGGAAATATCCATAACCAGATTCATGTGGTGCTCAATGAGCAGAATTGTAATATTAAACTTCTCGCGAACATCGTGAATGAACTGCGCAAGCTCAACTGTTTCCTGAGGGTTCATACCTGCGGCAGGCTCGTCTAATAGCAGCAGGCTTGGATTTGTTGCCAGAGCTCTTGCGATTTCGAGCTTTCTCTGCTTTCCGTAAGGGAGACTTGTTGCGAGCTCATCCTTTACGTCATCAAGCTCAACAAGCTTCAGCAGATCAAGAGTATCCTGACGCATCTTTTCCTCTTCGCGAGCATTGAGGTGGAACATTGCTGTAAAGTAATTTGATGTTCTTCTCAGATGCTTTGCGGTAAGAACGTTTTCAAATACTGTCATGGTCTTCCAGAGTCTGATGTTTTGGAAGGTTCTTGCCATGCCCAGTCTTGTCAGCTGGTCCGGAGTCTTTACGATAATCTTTTCGTACTTACCCATGTTTCTGCCGGCATAGTTCTTTTTCATCTTGCCCTGAGGATGATTTTCAATAACGAGATTGTCGTTAAAGTAAATTGCCCCATTGGTAGGTTCATATACACCGGTAATTGCATTAAATGCCGTAGTCTTACCGGCACCATTAGGTCCGATCAATGCTACGATTTCATGTTCGAAAACTTCCATGCTGAGATTGTCAACAGCAACAACGCCGCCGAACTGCATGGTTACATTCTCTACGCGGAGCACGCTTCTTTTGTCTTCCATTAGTTAGCGCCTCCTTCCTGAGCCTTCTTTGCCTTGCCCTTACCCGCGAGCTTACAGAAGAATCCGTAGACATCTATTTCCCTCGTTCCCATAATTCCGGAGCGGAAGAATAAAACGATGATCATGATGAGTACTGAGAATACTACCATTCTGAATCCCGGTCCGAGGAGAGGAATCTTTGTTCCTGCAGCGGTAAATGTTTCAAGGTCAAGGAACTTAAGCCACCACTCAGAGCTTGCATAGTAAATAAATGCGGCGATAAGAGAACCTGATACAGAACCGATACCACCGATTACTACTACAAGCAGAATCTGATAGGTCATGCTTGATGTAAATGATACTGATGATACAGAGGTGTTGCACATAGCAAGCATTGCTCCGGCAATACCACAGAAGAAGGAGCTTGTAACAAAGCTGAGTCTCTTGTGGTGAGCGAGGTTAATGCCCATAGCCTCTGCAGCGATTTCATCATCACGGATTGCTTTAAAGGCGCGACCATAGGTCGAGTCAATAAGCATGATGATTATTAAAATGCATACGCCCGCAATTGCGGCATATACAAGAATATTCTTTGGAGCGGTAAAGTTATTAATTGGGTCCGGGCCGTTTGTTACAGGGCCAAACTGCTGAAGCTGAACAAGGCCTCTTGCGATTTCTGCGAAGCCCAGTGTTGCGATAGCAAGATAGTCAGACTTGAGTCTGAGAACCGGAAGACCAATTAAGTATGCGAAAAATGCGGCAACAATTCCTGCGCATATTAACGCAATAACCAGCGGAAGCTGGAAGTTGAAAATTGAATCCCCATAGTTTCTGAATACTGTATGTCTCAGATCTGTCGGGATTGTAAGTACAGCATAGGTATATGCACCAAGCAGCATAAAGCCTGCCTGCCCCAAGCTGAAGAGTCCTGTGAAACCATTAAGAAGGTTCATGGATACAGCTGCGAGGGAGAATGTGAATACCTTACGAAGTACTGAGAACCACATTGATGTGGCAGGTGCAAAGAGCTCGATGCACACAAGTACTATTAAAAGTACGATTACCAGAGCCAGATTGCACATAGATTTTTTTGTTAATATCTTCATGCTCTGCCTCCTATACCTTATCAATTACCTTCTCGCCAAAGATACCTGTCGGCTTGAATACGAGAATGATAATCAGAAGTGCGAATGAAATTACATCGGAAAAGTCTGCAAGTCCGAAGGCCTTTGCCAGAGACTCAACAAGTCCGATGATGAGAGCGCCAACTACGGCGCCCGGAATTGATCCTATTCCTCCAACAACCGCAGCGATAAATGCCTTGATTCCCGGAGTGGATCCAGCCAGATGGTTGATACCGGTATTCTTTGAGAAGTAAAGAAGTGACCCTACTGCCGCAAGGAAGGCACCGATAGCAAATGTTATTGAAATAACTCTGTTAATCTTGATACCCATGAGCTGGCTTGTTTCAAAGTCCTTTGAAACAGCTCTCATGGACATACCGAACTTTGTATGATTAATTACAAGCACCAAAACAACCATCAGTACTATTGCAACAACAGGTGAAACAAATACTGAGAGCTTGTCCTTTACACCGAGAAAGCGTACGCTTGTTGAAAGCCCCGGAATTTCCGGATACTGCTTTGAAAGACCACCCGTAATGTATGAAACAAGATTCTGCAGCAGATAAGATACACCTATTGCGGAAATCATTGATGACATTCTCGGTGCAGTTCGAAGCGGTGCGTAAGCACATTTTTCGATGAGATATCCTAGTATTACTGTAAGTATTACCATGATGATAATTGATGCGAAGATAGGCATTGCGCCTGTGCTTCCCGCCATGTATATCAGCATAATACCTGATACCATGAACATATCACCATGTGCGAAGTTGATCAGCTTTAGTATACCGTATACCATGGTGTAGCCAATCGCAACGAGTGCGAACTGTCCACCGGTGGCAAGGCCTCTGATCACGTAAGGCATGATGTTCATAACTAACCTTCCATTAATTCATAAAAAGCTGCGGCAGATTAGCCGCAGCTTCCTATTTAATAAATAATCAAACTACTTTGCTACTGTTTCCCAAGCGAAGCTTGCCATTACACCACCCTGGAATGGGTCGAGGAAGCAAGTTCTGAAGTAGTAATCGTGTCCTTCAGTTACTGCTGTATTTGTGCAGGAAATTCCGATTGCAGGCATACCTGCTGCTGAGAATGTATCTGCTGCTGCGATGGATACGCCGCTGCCGTATGAACCGAGAGCAACGAGTGCGCCCTGGTTAACGATTGCGGATGCAGCTGTTACAGCGTTCTCTTCGAGTGATCCGTTATCGGAAACGTAAAGAACTACTTCATAATCAACGCCATCAATTGTTACTACGTGATCGAGGGAGTTAGCATATTCAACACCAAGTACTTCCTGCTTTCCGCCGGCACCGTTTGCTCCGGATGTCGGTTCGTAAACACCGATAACGATCTTCTTATTAGCTGTATCAAGTGCGATACCTGCTTCTGCATATTCCTTTGCAGTTGACATTGGGCTGTCGCTGTTTGCTGTCTTCTGAACCTTAACGAACTGGAATGCTCCGTCTGCAGCCTTCTTGATATAAGCAGAATCCTTGATAGCATCGCCTGTTTCATTGAACTGGATAACGCCTGTAACTGCGTTTTCAAGCTTTGCTGTGCAAATAGCCTTTGCAACATCGATTGATGTCATTGCAGAACCAGCTGTTTCAGCTGCAGCTCTGATAGCAACCATAGCTACGTTATAAGCATCAAATCCAAGAGCAGATACTGCAGCAACGATATCGTTTCCGCCGTTCATATCCTTCTTGTCAGAGTTAGCATTGAGCCATGCCTTGAAGCCTGTTACGAATTCCTTTGCTGTACCTGATTCATCGTTTTCATCGAAGAATGTGGAGCAGTATACATCGAAGTCGCAGCCCTTAGCAGCATCAAGAATTACAGAGCTTTCCCATGTGTCGCCTGCCATAAGAGGGAACTCAACACCGAGGTCCTGAGCGTTCTTGATAAGGTTGGAAGCTACTGTTGTGCTGTTTGGAGCAAACATTACAGCGGCACTGTTATCCATTGCCTTCTGAACGTAGTCAGAGAAGTTTGTTGTGTTAGCAGGGAATGTTTCCATGATAACTTCTCCGCCAAGAGCTTCGAAAGCTGTCTTGAAATTATTTGCAAGTCCGAGTGAGTATGTATCACCTTTTTCAGCAAGTACATATGCTACAACCTTGTCACTCTTCTTTTCTGCACTGGCATCTCCGCAAGCTGCGAGAGCAAATACCATTGCGAGAGCAAGAAGAATAGCTAAAATCTTTTTCATTTTAATTCCTCCGTTTATTTTTATACATTAATATAAACCATATAAATGAATATTAATTTTACTAAATTATTCGGTTAAAATCAACGATAATCAAAAAAATGCGTAAATACTACGGCTATTTTTGAGATTCCCCCTTATTATTTACTGTAAAAAGAGCTGTTTTTTATGCAGTTTTAATGCACACGCTCCGGGTCAACAGGCTCTTCCTCTTCATCTGGAAGAATATCTATATTGCTGAAGCTTCCTATGGACATCTCAAAATCCTTAAGCTCGTAGCCCAAAGCTCCGGAAAAATCCAGCTCCGTGCTTTCTCCTGTCAGTGCATCAGCTCTTGAGCTTGCAACCGCATGCATAAGTGAGCATGGAATTCCGCCAGCCTTGCACAAGCCGTCCTCTGTGTACCAGTTCTTGAAACGGCAAAGCTCTTCCGCAAACTGCATCCTTGTATTTCTGTCCTCGAGATTTTCGCAAAGGAACAAAAGCCCTGACTTGATGTTTTCGATGAGCATATAAATTTCCTGCTCCTCGTCAGGAAGACCGCCGAGAAGATCCTCCATATAGTTCTCAAGAATCTCTCCCATATCCTCTGATGAGGTGCCATCTATAGCCTCAAAGACCTCTTCAAATTCAAGCTCTCTTTCTTCCTCGAGAAAATCCGCTAAATCTTCAAAGTATTCCATAATTCTTTCATATCCTCCGGAATATCCGTTTTAATCTCTATTGTTTCGCCCGTAACGGGATGCTCAAATGATAAATAATATGAATGCAGGGCCTGCCTTCCGAATACCTCAGGAAATGCCTCAGACCCATACAAATCATCGCCGACAAGTATGTGCCCGAGATAGCTCATATGGCATCTTATTTGGTGAGTCCTGCCCGTCTCAAGTCTCAACTCGAGCATGCTGTAGCCCGGGATATTATCAAGGACACTGTAATGCGTAATCGACGGCTGTCCATCAGGCTTTACAATTCTTCTTGCGACATGATTCGGATCCTTGCCCATTGGCTCATTCACCGTTCCTCCGCACTCAACATTCCCATGAACGATTGCAATATACTTTTTTGTAATCTCGCTTCTGCTTAAGAAATCCTGAGCGTGAGAATTCTTTGCAACTATTATCAGGCCGGAGGTGTCGCGGTCCAGTCTGTTTACAAAGCGAAGCTTATATGTTTCCTGTCTCTCCTGCATGTAATACGTAATCGCATTTGCAAGAGTATGCTCCTGGTAATTGTTTGTCGGATGAACGATAAGAAACGGCTGCTTATTGATAATGAGAAGATCATTATCCTCATAGCACACCTCGATTGGAATGTCCTCCGGCTCGAAATAGCTCGTTTCTTCAGGAAACTCACATGTGAGAAGCTGACCTGCCCGTCCCTTATCGCGAAGCCTGCAGATCTTATCATCAAGATGCAGCGCACCGTCAATAAGCTTGATCTGCTTTATAAGCCTTGACGAAAACAGGAACTTCCTTTGAAGAAGTTCCTTTACATACAATTCCTCGTCTTCTGTTGTTAATCTGTATTCAAGCCTTGAAGACATTACTTAAGAGTTTCCTCGAGTTCATCAAGAAGTGCTTCGAACTTAGCCATTGCAGCCTCAACAGGCTCCTTGCTTGCCATATCTACGCCGCCGTATTTAAGTACTTCGATAGGATAGTTGCTGCTTCCTGCCTTAAGGAACTTAAGGTATTCATCTGCGGCAGGTTTGCCCTTTTCAAGAATTCTTGAAGAGATTGCCGATGCAGCGCTGTAGCCTGTAGCGTACTGATATACGTAATATGCTGAATAGAAATGCGGAATTCTGGACCATTCAAGCTTGATGAAATCATCATACTTTACTGCAGGTCCATAGTACTTCGCATTGATCTGTCCGTAAAGCTCCTCAAGAGCGTCAGCGGTGAGAACCTCGCCTCTTTCAACCATTCTGTGAGTCTCAAGTTCGAACTCCGCAAACTGAGTCTGACGGAAAAGTGTTGTTCTGAATTCCTCAAGCCACATGTTGAGAAGCTCTGCCTTTTCCTTCTTGCTCTTGGTATTGTTTATTAAATAATTCATCAGCAGAGATTCGTTAACTGTTGATGCAACCTCTGCAGCGAATATGCTGTAATCGCCATAGATATATGGCTGGTTCTTTCTTGAAAGATATGAATGCATTGAGTGCCCTGATTCATGAATCAGTGTAAACACATCCTCGAGTCTGTCCTGATAGTTTAGAAGTATATATGGCAGACTGCTGTATGATCCGAATGAATATGCGCCGCTGCGCTTTCCTTCTGTTTCGTATACGTCAACCCAGCGATCTTTATAGCCCTGCTTTAATGTGTCGCAGTACTCCTTGCCCATTGGCGCCAGCGCTGTCAGTGCCAGAGCCTGTCCATCCTCATAGCTATACTTCTTTTCTGCATTAGGAAGCATAGGAACGTAAACATCGTACATGCGAAGATCCTTAAGTCCGAGGAGCTTCTTTCTAAGCTTCATGTATCTGTGAAGTGCAGGCAGGTGCTCGTTTACAACCTTAAGAAGATTGTCATAAACCTCTTCAGGAATGTTTGCTCCGGAAAGAGCAGCCGCTCTTGAGCTCGGATACTTTCTGATTCTTGAATAGATAACATCCTGCTTAACGCTGTAGTTATATGCAGTTGCGATTGTGTTTCTGTACTGCTTGTATACGCCATAAAGGCTTTCGTATGCGGCCTTTCTGACGTCTCTGTTCTTGCTTCTTACAAGAGTCATATAAGAGCCGTGAGTAACAGGAACGAGCTTACCCTTTTCATTCTTGATTTCGCCGAACTTAAACTCTGCATCTGAGAGCATTCTAAATACATCCTCAGGGCAGCCTGTAAGCTCTGATATCTGGGCGAGCAGCATCTCATCTGATTTCTTCAGAATATGAGCACGCTGTCTGATTTCCTCGTTGATGTAAAACTCGTACATCTTAAGAGGCTTGTATTCCTTGATGAAAGCCTTAAGCGTATTAACAGGAATTGCGGCAAACTCCGGAGCAAAGAATGCGATTGACTGCATAACCTGAGCAATCATTGCGCTTGCCTTGCCATCAAGCTCGATAGCGCTTGAGATTCTGCCATCCTCATCCTTTTTCTGATGAGCGTAAATGGCGATCTTTTCTGCCTTTTCAAGGAGCTTATCCTTGTCCTTTAATGCGCTGCAAAAGGTCTTTGCATCATCCTTTAAATGTCCCTGATATTTTGTGAAGGCCTTTGCCATTGAAAGGCACTTTTTAATTTCCTTTTCTGCAGCTTCTTTATCTGCATACATTGCTTCGATGTTCCACTTGTACTTCTGCGGAATGTCTTTTCTTGTTTTGTAAGCCATGATAATCTCCTATAAGCTCTTTAGAGCCTCCTCCACCTGTGTTGTTTCTGGTATAAACGGAACGTAGTCGTTCCCCCTGTGCATATACTCTTCTCTGCCCTTGCCCGTTAAAGCAATTACGGTTCCGGGCTTTGCGTTTGCGATAGCGGTCTTAATAGCCTCGTTTCTGTCAACGATGACTCTGCAAGGAGTATTAAGCTCGTCGAATTTTCTTCTTAATATTTCACAGATTTCCGAAGCATCCTCAAGTCCGGGATCCTCTTCGGTAACCCATACGAAGTCTACATACTTTGCGGCAGCCTCCGGAAGATCATTTCTTCTCTGAAGTCCCTTGCCGCCGGGGCATCCGAATAAGGCCTCTAGTCTCTTGCCCGGATAAAGCTCTTTTAAAGCCGAGAACAGCTTGTCAAAGCTGAGCGTGCTGTGCGCGTAATCAACGACGCAGGTGACATCCTTTTCTTTGTTTTCAAAAATCTCCATGCGTCCGGGAACACTTGCCTTTGCAAGTCCTTCCTTTATTGCATCCTCTGCTATGCCAAGCTCTCTGCAAATCGCAATAGCGGCAAGTGCATTTTCTTTATTAAAGCTTCCCGGAAGTGACAGCTCATATTCAAGCTTAATCTTCTCTGCGGAGTATGTAATAATCTTTTCACAGATAGGGCTTATCATTGCGGCAGCTCTTATTTCTGCGTATCTGTCGCTATCCCTGTTTATTACAGCAACCCTGCACTGCGACATCAGCTTTACCTTGCTCTTAAAGTAATCCTCGATGTCCGTATGCTCGCCTTCACCTATATGATCAAGTCCGAAATTAAGAAAGGCTCCAATGCTGTAAATAACGCCTCTTGTCCTGTCATACTTAAGGCCCTGAGATGAAACCTCCATTACAAAGGCATCTACGCCCGCTTCTCTCGCATTTGCAAAATGATGCATGAGCTCGAGAGCCTCCGGAGTTGTCAAATGTGATTCAAAGCTTTCGATTCCGTCATAGGTATCTATAGTTGAAAGGAAGGCTAAATTCTTTCCTGCACATTCAAAGATTGATTTAATAAAATAAAGAGTTGTTGATTTTCCCTTTGAGCCGGTAATTCCTATTGTCGGATATGCCCTCCACGGATAGTCATAAAACTCACCCGCCATATCAGCCATTGCGACTCTTATGTCATCAACCTTGATGCAGGGAATGCTTACGCCGTAATCAATTTCCGAAACATAAGCCTTTGCGCCCTTTTCAATAGCGCTCATAAGATATTCTTTTTTGAACTGAGCTCCCTTGCAAAAGAACAGCGCATCTATTTTCACCGCTCTTGAGTCATAGGTCAGCATTGAGTAATTATCCATTAATTAAACGCCTCTGCCTCTCCGAGATCTTCAACATTTTTTATTACCATTCTTCCGACTAAGATATCAAAGAAGCCGACCTTTGCAGAATATAGATATACATCAACTACAATGGTGATGAGTAAAAGAACATCTACAAGCGGATTTAGCTTGGTAATATATGCGGCAGCCTGAGAATACTCAGCGGCGAGCATAGCTTCCTTTGCCATATCCATATACTTGCCATCCATTACGAAATGACAAATGAATGCCGGAATTGATGCAAGTATATACCAACCTACAAAGCTGATAATCATTGAGATGTATTTAAGCTTGTTGCCTCTCATGATGAACTTACTCTCAAACATGCACTTTGCGGGTGACTTTGTCGGATCATCGGCCAGAATATAGAATGACTGGCTGTAGCTGATTGCGGCAATGATTCCAGGTACGATGAAGAGCATGGACCAAAGCCAAGTAAAGAGCATCATCCTGATATAAAGAACGAGTGCCTTTCCGAAATAATCAAAGCCGTGCTTGATTCCGCCAAAGCCAAGTGTGCCTTCTTGTCTGAACACCTTTAAATAAAAGTTTATCAGCGATAGCGTTATCGGACCTGCGATAACAACCGAATAAATATTAATAACCGATGCTAGTATCCCCAGCGTATCAAAGCTCGAATCAATCGAGTTGTAGATAAATGCCGGAGCCTGCATAATAAAATGACAAACAAGTGTAAATAGAATCGCTTCCTGCCAATGTCCCTTTAATGACTGTCTTCCGAGGGCTCTTAAGGCCTTCACTCTGTCAGTAATAATTCTGTTCATTTTCTCTCCCGTTTAATTCTTGTACTAACTGAAAATATTTAATACAATCCGCCGAAGCAAATTGTTCTGATAAGCCAGTTCATAGGCTTTGTGATAAGGAAGCTCGGAATATCAGCGATAAGAATCACTATCAAAATCAGAGTCCCGTATCTGTAAACCATATTCCATACCTTAGTGCCGCGAAGCTTAAAGATGTCGGATATAATATTAAATCCGTCAAGCGGTGGCACAGGCAGCAAATTGAAAAACATTAAGCCGTAATTTATAGCAATAATATCAAGCCAGATATCAAATACTATGTCTCCGGCGCTTGTGTAAATGAGGAAGTAAAAGCCCCCATCTAAGGCCAGCGCTATTCTCATTAAAATTGCCAGCGCAGTCGCAATGATGAAATTCATTGTAACTCCGGCAAAGGCAACAAAAATCGAATCTCTTCGCACATTCTTGAAATTACTCGGAACAATTACTACAGGCTTTCCCCATCCGAAATGGACCAAAAGCAAAGCGATAAATCCAATCGGGTCAATATGCGCCATAGGGTTAACCGTTACACGCCCCATTGCCCTTGGCGTCGGGTCGCCGCATTTATCAGCGACAAATGCATGCGCATATTCGTGCATGGACAGGGCAATGATAATGCCCGGCAGCATGCAGATGGTTTCAATTAAGTAGTCGATTATTCCGCCGTTAAGTAACGCGTTAATCATTTACCAATTCTCCGTATAAGCTAAAGGTCTGAGCCTTTACAATTTTCACAGGAACAATTTTTCCGACAAGCGATGTATCACCCGGAAGATCAACAGTCTTTAAACTTTCCGTTCTTCCTGTCAGCATGCTCTTATCGGTCTTTGAAGTCCCCTCGATTAATACAGGAATAATCTTGTCCTGGAACTGCTTCATTTCCTCTTCCTGTATTTCATGAATCACCTCTATAAGTCTGTTAAAGCGTTCATGCTTTATCTCCTCCGGAATCTGATTTGTCCAGCTTGCGGCCGGAGTACCCTCTCTTATTGAATAAAGGAAGGTAAAGGCTGAATCATATCTGACCTGCTTTACCAAATCCAGCGTATCCTTGAAATCCTCCTCGGTCTCTCCGGGGAAGCCGACAATGATATCTGTTGTGATTGCTATATCAGGACAAACCTCTTTAAGCTTTGCAACTCTGCCAAGGTACTGCTCTCTGTCATAGTGTCTGTTCATTGCCTTTAGCACTGCGTTGCTGCCTGACTGAACCGGCAGATGGAAGCAGTGACATAGATGCTTTAGATCCTTAAAGCAATCTATAAGCTCATCAGATAAATCCTTTGGATGTGATGTCATAAAGCGAATACGCTCAATTCCATCAATCTTATCTATTTCGCGAAGCAGCTGAGCAAAGTTTTCAATGCCGCCTTCTTCGCCCTTGTATGAGTTTACATTCTGGCCAAGGAGAGTTATTTCCTTGCATCCGCTTTGCGCAAGGCAGTTAATCTCTTTTAATATTTCTGCAGGCTTTCTGCTGCGCTCGCGGCCTCTGGTATAAGGCACAATGCAGTATGCGCAGAAATTATTACAGCCCTGCATGATGTTGACATAAGCCTTAAAATCATACATGCGTTTTGCAGGGAGGCCTTCGGCGATAGTATCCGAATTTTCCCACACATCAATAATTCTCTCGTGCATCTCTGAAACGTTCTTGAAAAGCTTGGGGAAATCACCGATATTGTGTGTTCCGAAAACAAGATCAACCCAGGGATATTTCTGCTTAAGAGTATCGATGATATGTTGCTGCTGCATCATGCATCCGCATACAATAACAAGCTTTTCTCTGTTTTCCTCATGGCTGTGCTTGAGCTGTCCCAGCACTCCGAAGAATTTCTTGTCAGCATTTTCACGAACCGAGCAGGTATTTAGTATTACCACCTGCGCCACGATTTTATCAGGCTCGTAGCTGTAGCCCAGCTCCTCCATAAAGCCTGCCAGAGTCTCGGAATCTCTTTCGTTCATCTGGCAACCAAAGGTTACAACGTGATATGTTTTATATTTCATCGCTTTCGCCCTTTTCTCTGAATACAAATTTTACGGAAGTACCATCAAAGCCATAAGCATCTCTGATCTTGTTTTCAAGATATCTTGAATAGCTGAAATGCATAAGCTCCCTGTCATTAACCTGGAAGCTGAAGAGTGGTGGCTTAACCCCAATCTGAGTTACGTAGTAAATCTTAAGTCTCTTGCCCTTATCTGATGGCGGATTGTTCATCATCATTGCGTCCTGGATAAGTGCGTTGAGCTGGCCTGTAGATACTCTCATTGCTCTGTTTTCGGAAACAGCCTTTGCGGTATCGATTACAGGGTCAAGTCTTTGCCCCTTAATTGCAGATGTGAAAAGCACCGGAGCGTAGTTCATAAAGCTCAGCTGGCCTGCAATTTCATTTCTCATATCTCTCATTGTGTTGGTTTCCTTGTGAACAATATCCCACTTGTTTACAACAACAATGATTCCCTTTCCTGCCTCGTGTGCAATACCGGCAATCTTCTTATCCTGCTCTGTAACACCTTCGGTTCCATCGATTACAAGAAGAGCAACGTCGCATCTTTCAATAGCGGCAACCGCTCTGACAACAGAGAATTTCTCTATATCATCGTAGACCTTGCTTCTGCGGCGAATTCCCGCAGTATCGATAAGTGTATACTTAGTTCCGTCCTTTTCAAAAGGCGTATCTATACTGTCTCTAGTAGTGCCCGCAATGTTTGAAACGATTACTCTGTTTTCGCCAACCAGAGCGTTAACAATTGAAGACTTACCTACATTAGGCTTTCCGATAATTGCAATCTTTACATTATCGTCATCATCAGCCTTATCATATTCAGCCCATGGGATCTTGTCGAAAATTGCATCAAGAACCTCTCCGAGGCCTGTCATATTTGCCGCTGATACTGCATACGGATCTCCGAGTCCAAGCTCGTAGAGATCATAGAAGTGATCAGGCAGCTTCATTCCGTCGATTTTATTTGCAACGAGTACAACCTTTTTATTCTTGCGTCTTAAGATTTCACCAACTTCAAAATCAGCTGTTGTAAGGCCTTCCTTTCCATCAACCATGAAAACGATTACATCAGCCATATCCATTGCGACCTCTGCCTGAGCTCTCATCTGTGCAGGGATTATTTCCTCTGAATCAGGCTCTATTCCGCCTGTGTCGATGAGGAAGAAGTGCTTTGATGACCATTCGCCTTCGGCAATAATTCTGTCTCTTGTTACGCCCGGAGTATCCTCAACTATGGAAACTCTGCGTCCGATTATTTTATTAAAGAATGTGGACTTTCCGACATTTGGGCGTCCTACGATTGCTACAATAGGTTTACTCATTTTTTACTCTCTCTTTTTGTGCACTATATAACATATTAGTATAACATAAAATAGAAGATAATATAAGGCATGAAAAAAGAGCTGCCGTATGGCAGCTCTCTAATATACAGGATTTATCTAACGCTTGCGTCTACTACTGTGTATCCGAGACTTTCAAATTTCTTTGAAACCTCTTCAATCTTTCCGTCCTTTGTTGTGCGGAATACAAGCTCAGCCTTACCATCGCTTGTGCACTGTGTGAATACGAAGTGAGTCATGTTAATTCCAAGCTCGTGTGTTACTCCACCCATCTGGTTGAGAACTCCCGGAATATTGTCTGCAGAAACTACATATCTGTTTCCTTCTGTTCTTCCGCCAAGCATAGCAATGAATGAATCAAGCATATCAGATTCGGTAATAATACCTGCGATCTTATCTCCGTTTAATACAACAAGAGCATTGATGTGATTGTCACGCATAAGGATAGCAGCGTCTTCAATGCAAGTTTCCGGAGTGCATGTGATTACATCCTTTGACATTGCATCCTTTACAGTAGCCTTTGAAAGAAGAGCACCGATTTCGAATACTGAAAGAGTTGTTGCGCCTGATGGGCTTACTCTGTCAACGTCCTTGTCAGTAACAATTCCTACAAGCTGATCACCCTTTACAACAGGAACCTTCTTGAGCTTGTTCTGCTTCATTAAATTTGTGAGCTCTGCAATGCTGGCATCAACCTGCACACAGATTGGATTTGGGGTCATGCGTTCTCTTACTAACATGGCGAACCTCCCTATAGATTAAACTAAAATTAATATCACTCTTTATTATACCAAAAATATTGCTATTCTTGAAACATTTTTGATGAAAGATATCTTTCACCCATATCGGTGCAAAATGCCACGATATTCTTTCCGGCAGCCTCAGGTCTTTTAGCAATTTGAACAGCCGCATAGATATCTGCTCCGGAGGTAATTCCGACCAGAATACCCTCGGTTTTACCCATCAGCCTGCCATATTCAAAGGCGGCCTCATCGTCAACCTTGATTATTTCATCATAGACATCCTGGTCAAGCAGGCTCGGAACAAAGTTTGCTCCTATGCCCTGAAGCCCGTGAGGCCCTGCACAGCCCTCGGAAAGAAGAGGCGACTTTGCGGGCTCAACCGCAACGATTCTTGTTCTGCTTCCCTTTGACTTAAAATACTGTCCGCAGCCTGT
>DCHA01000051.1:0-120 GCA_002315535.1 Firmicutes bacterium UBA1764
TAACCGCTTGACGACACCCACCATACTGCCGTATTACGGCACGCAATCTGCCTTCATAAGACTAAAGCTTACAGTACTAAATCGCGTATAAAATTAAATGGTAGCGGCGAGTGGAGTCGA
>DCHA01000051.1:171-16938 GCA_002315535.1 Firmicutes bacterium UBA1764
GCCAACTAAGCTACACCGCCATATCGCAGCCGCTTTTTTTCGCGACTGCGGGAATTATTATATCCAAAATACGGATATAAGTCAAGAATTATTTGACTTATTTTAAAACTATTTGCTTTCTTCAAGGAGCTTGCAAACGAATTGGTACATTCTCTCAGTTGAAGGAACAGACAGTCTCTCTCTCGGAGAGTGAATATCGTAAAGAGCGGGTCCAAGTGATATTGCATCAAGTCCCGGAATCTTATCAATAAAGAGTCCGCACTCAAGTCCGCCATGTGTAGCAGCCCTGCCCGGCTCAACCCCGTTAAGCTCTTTGTAAACCTTAACAGAAAGGTCTCTGAATTCGGATTCCTTTCTATACGGCCATGCCGGATAAATACCGTGAAGCTGAACGTCGCCTCCGGCAGCCTTGGTGATGCTGACGATTTCATCAACAAGCTCGTCCTTTTCAGCCTTAATGGATGATCTGACTGCAAACTTGAAGAAGAAACCTTCGCTGTCAACCTTCATAACGCCCATATTAAGAGAGGTCTGCGGGATTCCTTCGAAATCAGGAAGCATCTTCTTAATACCATGAGGCATTTTGCTCCAAGCAGCAAGAATCTTCTGAGTCTTTGCAAGATTATATGCCTGCATTCCTGCTTCAGGTTTTCCCATAAGCTCAAACTTGATTTCAGCATTAGGATCTGCCGTAGCAAGCTCTTCCTTAATCTTTTCGCGATACCTAAGGCACATGCTGTTAATAGGATTAATTGCATCAGACGGAGCCGCAATAACAACTTCAGAATGATTACAAATTACATTGTCGAATTTGCCACCCTCGCCGGATACAAGCAGCATGCCCTGATTATGTGTGCTTGCGAAGTAAAGGAACTGGCCCATCAGATAGTTAGCAGAGCCTCTTCCGTCAGCGATATCACAGCCGCTGTGTCCGCCCAGGAAGCCTGTGCAAACAATCTTTGCAAGAAGATAATCCTCCGGAATGTCGCAAAGCTTTGCAGGAATAAATCCGTCAGTTCTGCATCCGCCTGCGCAGGAAAGTGTAAATACGCCCTCCTCTTCTGAGTCGAGATTGAGAAGACGTCTGCCCTTAAGGTCACTGCAATCAAGTCCTGATGCACCGTCCATACCGGTCTCTTCATCTACAGTGATAACAACCTCAAGTGCCGGAGCCTTAAGCTCCTTATCAGCAAGCATTGCCATAGCGCAGGCAACCGCAATGCAGTCGTCTCCGCCAAGAGATGTCTTGTCAGCCCATACCCACTCACCATCGGTCATAAGATCAAGGCCCTCTTTTGCCATATCCTTTGTGCAGTCAGGTGTCTGCGCACAAACCATGTCCATGTGACCCTGAACAATATAAACAGGTGAATTCTCGTATCCCGGCGCAGCATCCTTATAGATAACGACATTATTTAAATCATCCTGTCTATATCTGAGGCCCTGCTCCTTTGCAAAGTCAACGAGTAGATCGCTTATTATTTTTGTATTGCCGGAGCCATGCGGAACAGAACAAAGCTGTTCAAAATAGTAAAATACCTTCTCCGGTTTTAATCCTTCTAAAACTGCCATAATTACTTAAGATTGCCCATGTACTTGAGAGTTCTTACGAGCTGGCAAGTATAGGACATTTCATTATCATACCAAGATGTAACTCTTACTTCATAAAGATTATCCTTAATCTTCATGCAATCTGTCTGTGTAGCATCAAAGAGTGAACCATAGCTCATTCCAACGATATCTGTTGAAACGATTTCTTCTTCTGTATAACCGTAGGACTGGTTAGCAGCCTTCTTCATTGCAGCATTAATTACTTCAACGTTAAGTTCCTTCTTTGTTTCTACTACTGCATCAAGAACTGTGATTGATCCGGATGGTGTAGGAACACGAAGTGCATTTCCTGTAAGCTTACCCTTGAGCTCAGGAATAACAAGACCGATTGCCTTTGCAGCACCTGTGCTGTTTGGAACAATATTAACGGCAGCAGCTCTTGCTCTTCTGAAGTCACCCTTCTTGTGTGGTCCGTCAAGGATCATCTGGTCACCTGTATAAGCGTGAACTGTTGTCATGAAACCGCTCTGGATTGGAGCAAGCTTATTAAGTGCATATGTCATAGGAGCAAGGCAATTTGTTGTGCAGGAAGCACCGCTGACAATCTTGTCTTCCTTCTTTAATGTCTTATGGTTAACATTGTAAACGATAGTAGGAACATCATTTCCTGCAGGAGCAGAAATAAGGACTCTCTTAGCTCCGGCCTTAATATGAGCCATTGCCTTGTCCTTTGATGTATAGAAGCCTGTGCATTCAAGAACTACATCAACTCCAAGCTTCTTCCAAGGAAGATTTGCAGCATCAGCTTCTTTGTAAATCTTAATCTTCTTTCCGTTTACAACGATAAAGTCTTCACCGGCTTCGATTTTCTTGTCATACTTCTTCTGTACTGAGTCATACTTAAGAAGATGTGCGAGCATGTCAGGTGATGTAAGATCATTAATAGCTACGATTTCGAAATCCTTATTTCCAAATACCTGTCTGAAAGCAAGACGACCAATTCTTCCGAAACCGTTAATAGCAAGTTTAACCATTTTGAACTCCTTTTCATTAAACCACTTATTGTATTTTTTTTATTAACTTATTAATTATAGCACTATATATATTGTTTAGAAATATGATAGAATAAAAAAATAACAAGAAAGGAAATAAAATGAATATAAATGGATTACAAAAATTAACCCTGCTCGATTTCCCGGGACACACTGCATGTACGGTTTTTCTGGCAGGATGCGATATGAAATGCCCGTTTTGCCATAACTCGGACTTAATTGATGGCAGCGCTCCGGTCGAAATGACCGAAACAGAACTTTACGATTTCTTAAAAAAACGCAACGGTCTGCTTGACGGAGTTGCATTTACCGGCGGCGAGCCTACCCTTAGAAAAGAGCTTCCGGAGGTTCTCAGAGAAATCAAAGCTTTAGGTTATGCAACCAAACTTGATACAAACGGTGCTCACCCAGACAGACTAAAAGCAATTCTTGACCAAGGGCTTGCAGACTATGTTGCAATGGATATAAAAAACAGCCCCGCAAAATACAGTCTGACTACCGGAGTTGACAATATAAATATAGTTAACATTAAAGAGTCCATTTCGCTTATCATGAACTCCGGCATAGATTATGAATTCAGAACTACCGTTATCGACCAGCTTCATAATGAAGAATCCTTTGAGGGTATAAAGGATTTAATCCAGGGCGCTAAAAACTATTTCCTGCAAGCCTTTACCGACAGAGACACTGTTATGTTCAGCGGCTTTTCAGCCCCATCAAAGGAGCAAATGGAAAAGTATGCCGAAATTGTGTCCAAAAGCGTTAAAAATGTCTCCCTCAGAGGAGTTGATTAATTTGCAAACTTGCCAAAGACATTGATTTTTCAAGCTTTTAAACAAATTCGTTGCAAATATCACAAAACACAAGATATAGTGTTTTTGATATTTTTTACACACAATATATATTGACTTCAGCCTTCCATAATGCTATATTAGTAATGCGTTTTATGTTTTATAAAACTATTTTAGTGCATTTATGTGGAGGTTTTTTAAATGTACCAGGTAATCAAGAGAGACGGAAAAACAGTAGATTTTGATATTAAAAAAATCAGCAGTGCTATCACAATGGCCTTTGATGCTATCGAAAAAGAATACCATCCGAGTATTATCGATATGCTCGCACTGCGTGTAACCGCAGACTTTGCAGGCAAGGTAAAAGACGGTTCTATTACAGTAGAAGATATTCAGGACAGCGCAGAGCGTGTTCTTTCTGAAGCAGGTTATGCAGATGTTTCAAAAGCATACATTCTTTACAGACGCCAGAGAGAAAAGGTTCGTAATATCAGCGCGACAATGCTTGACTATAAGGGTTTGGTAGATGATTATCTCCAGATCAATGACTGGCGTGTTAAAGAAAACTCCACAGTTACATATTCTGTAGGCGGTCTCATTCTCTCCAATTCCGGAGCAATCACCGCAAACTATTGGCTTTCAGAAATATATGATGATGAAATTGCTCAGGCACACAAGACCACAGCAATCCACATTCACGACCTTTCAATGCTCACAGGCTACTGCGCAGGCTGGTCACTTAAGCAGCTCATTCAGGAAGGCCTTGGAGGAATTCCGGGAAAAATCACATCATCACCAGCAGGCCATCTTTCAACACTTTGCAACCAGATGGTTAACTTCCTTGGTATCATGCAAAACGAATGGGCAGGCGCTCAGGCATTCAGTTCATTTGATACCTATCTTGCACCTTTCGTAAAGATTGATAACCTTTCTCAGAAGGAAGTTAAGCAGGCTATTCAGTCCTTCGTATATGGTGTAAACACACCTTCACGTTGGGGTACTCAGGCACCATTCTCAAATATCACACTTGACTGGACAGTTCCTAATGACCTTAAGAATCTCCCTGCAATAGTAGCAGGCAAGGAACAGGATTTCACCTATGGTGACTGCCAGAAGGAAATGGATATGGTTAATAAGGCATTCATTGAAATCATGATCGAAGGCGATGCTAACGGTCGTGGATTCCAGTACCCTATTCCAACCTATTCAATCACCAGAGATTTCGACTGGAGCGAATCAGAAAACAACAAGCTTCTCTTCGAAATGACTGCTAAGTACGGAACACCTTACTTCAGCAACTATATTAATTCCGACATGGAGCCAAGCGATGTTCGTTCAATGTGCTGCAGACTTCGTCTCGATTTAAGAGAACTCAGAAAGAAGTCCGGAGGCTTCTTCGGCTCAGGTGAATCCACAGGATCAATCGGCGTTGTTACAATCAATATGCCAAGAATTGCTTACCAATCAGAAAATGAAGCAGACTTCTATTCAAGACTTGATAAGCTTATGGATATCTCCGCAAGATCACTTAAGATCAAGAGAACAGTTATCACAAAGCTCCTCAACAACGGACTTTATCCTTATACAAAGAGATACCTCGGAACATTCGAAAACCACTTCTCCACTATCGGACTTGTCGGCATGAATGAAGCAGGACTCAATGCTAAGTGGCTCAGAGCAGACCTTACAGATCCTAAGGTTCAGAAGTTTGCCGCTGAGGTTCTTGATCACATGAGAGAAAGACTTTCCGACTATCAGGAGGAATACGGCGATCTTTACAACCTCGAAGCTACACCTGCAGAATCCACAACATACAGATTCGCAAAGCACGATAAGGAGCAGTTCCCTGATATTATTACTGCAAATGATAACGGAGATCCTTACTATACAAATTCCAGCCATCTCCCTGTTGGCTACACAGAGGATATCTTCTCTGCTCTGGATGTTCAGGATGAGCTCCAGACAAGATATACAAGCGGAACAGTATTCCATGCATTCCTCGGAGAAAAGCTTCCTGATTGGAAGGCAGCTGCTTCTCTCGTAAGAAAGATTGCAGAAAACTACAAGCTTCCTTACTACACAATGTCACCGACATACAGTGTTTGCAAAGACCACGGATATCTTCCTGGTGAACAGAAAATTTGCCCACACTGCGGACAGCCTACAGAGGTTTATTCCAGAATTACAGGCTACTACAGACCGGTTCAAAACTGGAACGATGGTAAGACTCAGGAATACAACGACAGAAAAGAATACAATCTCGGCAGATCCCATCTTACTCACCAGGGACCTCAGAATATAGATATCACACAGCGTCCGGTATTTAATGCTCAGGAAAATGCCGCTGCAGCAGGAAGCCCTAAGGCATATCTGTTCACAACTCCATCATGTCCAAACTGCAAGCTTGCAAAAGCTCTGCTCGAAAAGGCCGGAGTTGCGTATGAAACATTAATCGCTGAAGAGCATCCTGATCTTGTAGCAAAATTCGAAATCAGACAGGCACCTACCCTCGTTTTCGAAACAGCAGCGGGATTTGATAAATACAAGGGAGTATCCGATATCAAAGGCTACCTTACAAAGATTAGCTAGTAAAAAAACGAATGGGCGGACAATCCGCCCATTTAATTTATGAGGATAATAACATGTACGATTTAATTATTGTTGGCGGAGGTCCTGCAGGAATGACTGCTGCCCTTTACGCACTAAGAAACGGAAAAACCGCATTGGTAATAGAAAAGGCAGGCTTCGGCGGACAGATTACTTATTCTCCGAAGGTTGAAAATTATCCTGGAACACTTTCTATGAGCGGCAATGAATTTGCGGAGGCACTGCTCGATCAGATTATGGCACAGGGCGCAGATGTTGAGCTCGAGGAAGTAAATGAAATCGTTCCGGGATCAACAATCACTGTTAAAACAAAAGAAGGCTCAAGCTTTGAATCAAAGGCTGTTGTTCTTGCAACAGGTGTTAAACACAGAATGCTTGGACTTGCCGGAGAAGATCTTGCCGTAGGAAACGGAATATCCTTCTGCGCAGTATGCGACGGAGACTTCTACAAGAACCAGACTGTTGTTGTTGCCGGAGGCGGCAACTCCGCACTTCAGGAAGCAATTCTGCTCTCCGCAAAATGTGCAAAGGTAATTGTACTTCAGGACATGGATCATTTCACCGGTGAAAAGAAGCTCCAGGAAATACTCTTTGCAAAAGATAATGTTGAATCGCACACCAGCGTAAAGATTACCGGACTGATTGTAAATGACTCCGGAGTTTTCAAGGGTGTTGAAACAAGCGCCGGCAAATTTGAATGTGACGGTATGTTTGAGGCAATCGGCCTTATACCTGAAAACGATAATTATAAAAATGTAGCAGACTTAAACAGCTTTGGATACTTTAACTCCGGCGAGGACTGCAAAACAAAGACCCCGGGAATATTTGTTGCCGGAGACGCAAGATCAAAATCAATAAGACAAATTACCACCGCAATATCAGATGGAGCTGTTGCCGCAATGGCAGCATGTAATTATATAGATGGCCATTAATAAAGAAGATTACGAAGAACCAAGATGCGCCCTGTGCATGAAAAATCCGAATGAAAAAGAGGTCATTCCTATTGATATGAGAAGAGTTACAGAAAAGCTCGACGATTATCTAAACAAACAGCAATGGGCAGCAGCAGAAAAGCATCTTGAATACTGGCTTGAAACTGCCAGATTTCAAAATGATCTCAAGGGTGAATTTTCTGTTCAAAACGAAATAATGGGGCTTAAGAGAAAGCTCGGCAAAAAAGATGATGCACTAAATGCGGCATCAGAAGCCTTAAAGCTGAGCGAGCTTTTGGGGAACACAGACAGCGTTGGCGGATCAACAGTCTTTGTAAACTGCGGAACTGTTTACGAGGCTTTTGATATGGCAGACGATGCTGTTTTGATGTATAAAAAAGCTCAGCCTGTTTATGAAAAATATCTAAAGGAAGACTCCCCAAAGCTCGGAGGCCTGTACAATAATTTAGCGATGGCTCTGGCACTTACCGGAGACTTTGATGAAGCTTTTTTATACTATAACAAAGCTATAGAAGTAATGGGCAAGGTAGAAAACGGCAAAATTGAGCAAGCACTTACCTATCTGAATATGGCTGATGCATATCAGGCGCAGCTGGGACTGGAGGAAGCCGCAGAAAAGGTGGATCAGTGTCTTGATACAGCGCAAAAGCTTCTTGATGATCCCGGCCTGCCCCACAGCGGATACTATGCATACATGGCTGACAAATGCGTTGAATGCTTTAGATATCACGGTTATTTCTTCTACGCAAATGAATTAGAAAATAGAGTAAAGGCAATTTACGAGGGGTTAAAAGCGTAAAATGACAGGACTTGAGTTATCAAAAAAATACTTCACAAAATACGGACTTCCAATGATAGAATCTGAATTCTCAGATATAGAGGATAAGCTTTGCTTTGGACTTACTGGCTCCGGCTCTGAATGCTTCGGCTTTGATGATGAAACATCAACAGATCATGACTTTGAGCCGGGCTTTTGTATTTTTATCCCCGGTGAAGATTTAATTGACAGACAAACAGAATTTAAGCTTGAGCGAGCATACAGCAAGCTCCCCAAGGAGTTCATGGGATACAAAAGAAGCACCTTCATGAATCCAGTCGGAGGGCCTCGCCATGGCGTTATTAGAATGTCAGACTACCTGATGCAAAAGCTCGGAAGCGAAAACGGAATCCTGTCAGATAATGCATGGCTTAGAATTCCATCATCTGCTCTCGCGGAATTCACTAACGGAGAGATTTTTGCAGATGGGCTGGGCGAAATGACAAGGCTTAGAGAATACATCAAAAGCATGCCAAGAGATATTAAGCTGAAAAGAATTGCCGGCAATTTGCTGCTTATGGCGCAGGCAGGACAGTACAACTTCATGAGATGTATTAAGCATGGTGAACCGGCCGCAGCACAAATGGCCGCTTTTGAATTTGCAAAAAGCTGCATTGAGGTTTGCTTTTTGCTGAATGACAGCTATGCCCCTTATTATAAATGGGCCTTTAGAGCGCTCAACAATCTTCCAAAGCTCTCTGAAAATGCGGCCTACCTTGAATACCTGCTCACAACACCAAATGATGATGAATACAGCGAGCAAAAGTATTTCATTATTGAAGATGTCGCTTCAGGAATCATTGATGAGCTGATAAATCAAAAGATCACCCAGGCAAGCTGTGGTGATCTTGAAAAGCACGCTTATTCAGTTAACGATTTAATCGAAGACTCTGAAATTAGAAATCAAAGCATATTCGCCGCTGTTTAATCTAAGGCATAATATATGCAGCCAACAGCCTGAGCGAACTGCGTAACGGCCTCATCGCTGATTTCAGCGACGGCCTTCATAATCGGTGTGTTTGCCAGAGACGAATCAGTCTGAAGCACCACTGCATCCGGAGCAATTTTTTGCATTCCTATGCTCATCAAATCAAAGACAAACTCGCTCTTTGCGAAGCGTCCAAGCAGAAAATACTTATTGGTTTTCGGCTTCATAAAATAGTCTATTTCTCTTATTGCATGTCCGATATATAAACCGACATTTTTGAATATCTGCTCGGCATTAGGCTCTCCGCCCTCTGCCATATTTATCAAAAGATCAACGCAAGGCTTAGGATTGGTAATAGGCATATTAGCGGCCTTAAGAACTCTTTCCTGGTTCATAAAATACGCATCCTCATCATTATCAAATCTGAACATGCAATTTGATATCTTTCCGGGATACGGAGACACCTTTCCGTCCTCTCTGACCCATCCAAATCCAATTTCAGTCCCGATAGGAAGTGCAATAATACCATCCTTTATCAATTCACGTCCTGCCTCTGTCTGCTTTAATTCATTGTAAATTGTATAAGCAGCCATAACACCGTCATTTAATATTCTGATAGGAGCACCATCCTTAACAAGAGGTCTGAGGAAGCCCTCCAAATCACTGATTTTCGCAAACTCTTCCTCATAGTTAATCTCTTTATTAGCCCTAAGGCCTGCGGTCTTTGCGGTATGACTGTCGACAATCTTGTTATCCTTAACGAGATCAGGAAAAGCAACACCAATTCCGTCAAGCTTCATTCCGTTTGCGGCCATCTCGATAAGCTCATAAATAGGGTTAAGAATCATTGCGGCCTCAGTGGCAATCGAAGGATTCCAATCATACGCAAGAATGCGTCTGATTCTGCTGCCCTCGCAAAGAACAAGCTTCATATCGCTTCCGCCAATATCAATTCCGCAAATAAGAGGCTCGGCCGGCATCTCATACTTTGATTTTTCTCCGGAGCCCTTCATCTTTGAAAGAATTTCCTTAGGATCCGGCATACTGCAATCAGTATTATCATTTTGACCAAGAAGCATAGCCGCATTGACTCTGTTTGCATCAAGGTAGCAATACATCAGCTGAATCTCATCATCGCTTTCAACCTTTGGCAGATTAATATCAAAGCTCTTTGATTCACCCGCATCAGAAATAACACTGATGCTGCTTTTTACAGTATCAGTACTGTCAAATGCCTCCTGCCTGCACTCAGCAAGCCATAGAGGACGGCCCTCTTTAATATCATTTAACCAATTTTTAATCATAAGAGTGTGGTTTACAGTAATAAAAATATCGTTAGCTTATTCTTTTGATTCCTTGTTTTCCTGCTTTTTTGCAATATCATTGGTATCAATGCTGTTTCTGAATACTACAAACCTGTCATAAAGGTATTCTGTTACGAAATTAAGCACCATATTGATAATTGTTACGATAAAATCGTTCCAATGAAGTGTCTCAGCAAGATAATTTCCCAGTATTGTTGTTGCCGGAGTAAATACACAGTAAAAAGCAAATACTAATAGCATTGCTTTCGGAACATTATTTGCACTCTGGAAGGTATATCTTCTGTTAAGTGTGAAATTCCATACAACACTGAGCACCAGAGCTATTAAATATCTCGGCCAGTAGCTCCAATTGGTAACAGCAGTCAGTAGCGCGAATGCCCCCATCTCAATTAATCCGGCGGATATTGAGAATAAGAAGAACTTTATCGATCTTAATAATTCTTTATTCTTAGCCATTATTATTCCTCACTATTTAAAGCCCCATCCAAAACCTTATACATTTTCTTATTTGCAGAGTAAAGCTTCTTAAATGCCTCGAAATAAGGCTTATATGCTTCGTGTCTCTTTGGATCCGGAGTCCATCTCTTTGCGATTGGAACGAAGTTCTTTACACTTTCAAGATTTGGTATTATGCCAAGACCTACAGCGACTACAGCAGCGGCTCCGGCACTACCTACATTCTGAGGAGATGCAACTGTTGCAATATTTGCTCCGGAAATGTCCGCAAGCATCTGGCACATGATATCTGACTGTGCCCCGCCACCTACAAACATAACGGTATCGGATGTCTTCAGCTTTTTGTTCTGACATTCAAGCATCCAGCTCAGATGATAGAATATGCCCTCCATAACCGCCCTGATCATCTCGGTTTTTCCGGTTTCTATCTTTATGCCGAAAAACATACCGGTCGAAAGAGGATCCTCAAACGGACAGCGATTTCCATGAAGCCATGGAGTGAAAATTACGCCACCGGATCCTGGCGGAACAGCTTCAACAACATGAGACATATAATCATAAAGACTCGTATATACAGCCTCAATATCCTGCGTTACATCAGTCTTCTCAAGGTAAACACCTATCTCATCCAGTGCAAGGTGGTCCTTAACCCACGCAAGACTCTTTCCCGCAGTCTCCATTTCAGCAAAATAGTTGTATTTACCGCTCTGAGCACCGACGATTGCCGCAATCATAGCAGTAACATCAACCATCTGCTTATCAGTAACAGTGATTACCCAGCCGGAGGTTCCGCAGTAAATATGTGTATCTCCCGGATTAACTGCTCCGGCGCCAACCCCAATAAGGCTTGCGTCTCCGCCGCCGCCAAATACCGGAGTGCCGACTTTAAGGCCAAGCTCAGCTGCCGCTTTTTCAGTTAATCTTCCTGCCATATCTGTGGACTTGATAATCTTCGGAAGCAGGTCCATGTTGATGTCAAACATGGAGCACATCTTCTTACTCCAGCCCTCTTTACCCTTTCTTGTATCGTAGATAAGGGTAGCAAAGGCACTGTCCTCTGTCATGGTGCATTCGCCTGTGCATCTGCAAATCAGATAATCCTTAACATCAAGCCACTTATAGCCTCGTTTAAAGTTCTCAGGCTCATGAGCCTCAAGCCATTTGTATTTCCATACCGGATCCTTTACGCTGCTTGTTACGGCGCCTGTGATTATGAGGCTAGGGATAAGCTTAAAGATATTTGCTCCGGCGATTTGAATTCCGTTCGCGATACCCTTTTTAATTTCTTCCTTAGCCCTTTGATCCATATAGCTCATTGGTCTGTGAACAGGAACTCCGTCCTTGTCTACAAGGATAAAGCCCTGCTGCTGCGAGCAAAATGAAAGGCCCTCAATCAAATCAGGACTGACGTTGCAGCTGTCAAATACAGCCTTGGTTGTCTGGCACATGCCATTCCACCAATCGTCGCCATCTTGCTCTGCGCCACCGCCTGGGAGAATATACAAAGGATATTCCGCACTTGCGTTTGCAATGAGCTCTATAGTTTTTTCAACCTTGAACAGACAAGTCTTTACCCCGGTTGTTCCAATATCATATGCTAGTATATATGCCATATTATTTCTTTAATTTTGAATACTTGGTGAGATAAACAAAACGCTGAAGCTTTGCATCTGTAAATGAGAGAGGCTTAGCTCCGGTAGCATCCGCATAAAGTGCGGCAGCGCAATTCTTTTCGAGAATCATATATTGAGCCTCGGCATCCTCCCCATTGCAAATTTCCGATGCACTCTTACTTAAATCAATCTTTTCTCCGAGAATCTGAGCGAAATCATCAATATATGGCTTGAGATTCTTGTGAAGTTTTGAACAATCGGAAATATAATGATCGCTCTTTACGCATTTATGGAACAGCTCTCTGCATTCATCTTCAAGCTTTTCAGCAAGCTCAAAGCAGTTTGCGTAATCTGTACCAAGGCAAAGCGCACCATGCTTTTGCATAAGAAAACTCTGCTTGTCGGAATTTCTTGCTACTGCATCCATAACCTTAGATTTAAGCTTATCAGATCCGGGAAGTCCGTAGCCTGCGCATGCGGCACCCGGAATTGATTTACCTGCAACACCGATTACTGATGCATAGAACTGATGAGTATGAATAATAAAGCTAATCTCAGGTCTTAATGCATAAGCCATTGCGTGAATGCCCTTTTCGCTGCTTGGCTTTATATCGCCGGCATAAGAGCAATCTGCAACCTTAACCTTAACCAAATCCATTGGCTTAAGTGTTTCATATGCACGTCCGCTTGGGGTAATAATGAATTCATCCTTGGATATTCTTGCACTTATGTTTCCCCAGGTTCTTGCAATAAGGCCCTTTTCCTGAAGCTCAAGTCCTGCCTTAATAACATATTCACGTGCTATTTCTTCTGAATAATAAAACATTTATACAACCTATTCTTCTGTTTCCAGCTTTCCGCAATTTGCAAATACTCTTTCAAATCTTGAAAGGACATCATCAATCATTTCTTCGTTATATGCGGCGCTTGTGTAAAGTCTTGATCCTGCCAGAGTTACAAGACCCTCTGCCATGTATGCAGCACCTATGTGCTCCATCTCAGCCTGGCGCTTTCCGGTCTGCTTTAAGATTTCAGGAATTGTCCATGGCTTTGTCCAGTCAATGCAGAAGTGCATTGTGCCTACGCTGTCGAGGTGGCATACAGAGCCCTGGTTAAATGCTACGAACGGAAGCTCGTATTTTGTAATCAGCTCCTTAAGGCCCTTTGTTAAACGGTCACCCATTCTGCCTGCAACTTCACATGCATTTCTCTTTTCGATTTCGCAAATTGTGTAATAGCCTGCAACGCATGAAATAGGAGTTGCGGCCATTGTTCCGCCGCACATTGCCTTTGTAACCTTCTTGCCGCTGGAATCAAGTCCGGCACCAAGGTGAGCCATGCAATCAGCATGTCCGCCAACGCCGCCTGCGCCAGGGTAGCCTCCGGCAATAATCTTTCCGAAGATAGTAAGATCCGGATTAATATCATAGTAGCTCTGAGCTCCGCCAAGTCCGATTCTAAAGCCTGATACAACCTCATCGCAAACAAGCAGTGCGCCATACTTATGAGCAAGATATTCACAGCCTCTTACGAATTCCTTTGATACAGGTCTTGTACCGCTTTCAGGTCCGATAGGCTCGATATATACTGCTGCGGTTCCACCGATTGCCTGATTCTTCTTTAACTTCTTTTCAAGATCAACAAGGTCATTAGGGAAGAATTCATCTGTATGCTTGAATACAAAGTTTGGAACACCCTTAGACATAATACCCTTTGTACCAGGGACTCTCATGCCATATGCAAGCTGATCTGACCAACCATGATATGCTCCGCCCATCTTAAGAACATTCTTCTTACCGGTCTTAAGACGCGCAATTCTAAGAGCGCACATGCAAGCCTCTGTGCCGCTTCCGAGCATTCTGAATTTTTCTACGCTTGGAACACATTCACTGATTTTCTTAGCAAGCTTATATTCGAATTCGTGAAATAGTCCGGTTGATGGGCCGCAGGTATTTAGAAGGTTTATTACCTGCTCTCTTACAACAGGGTCATTGCTTCCGATGATTGTCGGGCCTCCGGCCTGAAGTAAATCGTAATACCAGTTACCATCGATATCATAAAGCTTTGCACCTTCAGCCTTTTCAATGACAATAGGGAACGGATAGTTAAATGCAAGATTGTGCTGAACTCCGCCCGGAATTATATTTTTAGCCTCAGCTATCATTTCCTTGCTCTTAGCACACTTAGTATCAAAATAACCCTCAACATATTCCTTGAGCTTGTCAGGTTTAACTGAGTAAATTGGTTTTTTAATAAGCTCATCAAGCTGTTTGGTAACCTTCTCAGCATCTAAGTATTCATCAATTGCAAATCCGTTATAAGCCATTTTATCCTCCTTGCTTTATGTAAATTATTTTATAGCTTTTCTTTCAATGGCCTTTGCCTCTTCCCAGAGCTTATCAAGCTCTTCGAGACTCATGCCCTCTTTCATATATTTTTCGACGTAAGAAAACCTGCTGATAAATTTAGCGGTCGTCCCGTTTAATGCTTCCTCAGGATCAACGTCAAGCATTCTTGCAACATTGACTGCCGCGAAAAGAAGATCCCCGACCTCTTTTTTTATTTCTTCTTGGTTTCCTTCTGAGATAGACTCAATGACCTCGGCTCTTTCTTCAAGGACCTTGTCCAAAGCTCCATCAACAGTTTCCCAGTCAAAGCCAACCTTTTTTGCCTTAGCCTGAACCTTGTCTGCTCTGTATAAAGCCGGCAGCCCTCTTGGAATCTTGTTCATAGAATCCGTCTGGCTTTCATTTTTCTTTTCCTGCTTTTTGATATCCTCCCAATTTGAAAGGACCTGCTTTGAGCTGAGATTATTTTCAAGCTCGCCGAAAACATGCGGATGTCTTCTGATCATCTTTTCGCATTCTTCATTTGCAACATCTGCCAGAGAAAATCTTCCTTCGCAATTTGCTATGTCGGAATGAAAAATAACCTGCAAAAGAACGTCACCGAGCTCTTCTCTTAAATTAGCGTCATCATTGTTTTCTATTGCCTCAACCACCTCGTATGCCTCTTCTATCATTGGCTTTTTGAGAGTGTCATGAGTCTGTTCTCTGTCCCATGGGCATCCACCCGGAGCCCTGAGAATAGTAATTATATCTGCTAATCTTTTTACAGCCGATTCATCTGTTTCGGCCTTCTTTAGTAATTCTTCTTTATTCATTTCCATTGGTTTACTGAGGGTAATACTTGCTGAATTTTCTATACATGTTAAGCTGTCTGGCCTTTAAATACAGCCAGCGCTTAAGCGGCATATCCTTTGGATAGTACTGCGAATCGCAGTGATCACCCTTTCGTACACACTCCTTAACAATAGCAAGCTTTTCTTTATCCTTAACGTATTTATATACAACGCCAAGCGGAACTACGTGCCAGAAATGCGGCCCCTTGGCGAGCTGACAGCTGAGGTCCTTGTGATATACATAGTCCTCTGTAACAAGCTTTGCCATATTGATTCCGGCGCCTGTTACTCTGTAATGGCTTCGTCCCTGCCTGATGTTAATCTCAAACATCTTGTACTTACCGTCACGATAATCGTATTTAATATCAGCATCAGCAAAGCCCTCGTAGCCGATATCCTCCATCATGTGGCCAATCTTCAGCATCAGCTCTTCGTTATACACAGTAAGAGTAGCGGCATTATTACCGATGGCCGTAGGCGTATGCTCCTCAAGAAGCACATTGCCAAGATTCATCATCTTGATCTTGTGATCAGATCCAATATACATCTGAAGGTCATATATGCTGTCATCAGCTCCTGGCACCATATCCTGAATAATCATATGGTCGTCGTAGCCATTAGCATAAATTAGCTTAAGAGTATCAATTAATTCTTCCTTGCTGTTAATGAAATAAGCTTTATGGAAACCATCGAAATGATGCTTATGATATTTAACAGAATCCGAAGCCTTAAGTACAACCGGATATCCGAAATCTATTTCAAATTCATAATTCATTTCCGGAGTGTAAATAAAGGTCTTTGCATAGTCTAGACCATACTTGTCGCACAGCTTATAAAAGCTTTCCTTTAAAGTAATATTATCTAGAACAGCCTTATCAGAATTCGGCAGAATAAATCTATCCTTAAGTGTTTCCTTATTCTCTACAATCAGACGAACATAGTGATCAGCGCAGCCCATTAAAAGCAGCTTCTTTTCCTTGCCGTATTTCTCGGCGATATCGCTCATAGCCTTTAAGAATACAGGAGTCTCATCAAGATCCTTAACCTCAAGATAATCGACTATATTAGTATTTCCTGTTACCCCACCACGGTTTCTTGCAACCATGAGTGACTTAATACCATAAGCCTCATGGAAGGCTCTCGCCATGCTATATACGTTTATGTCACTTGCCAGTAGTATCGGCAAAAAATCTACGCTCATCAATTCGCCTTTCGTTCGCATTTTTCCTTTTATATTATACCATAATTTTGGCCTGCGACCCCACTCGAAAAATACTCCTGGGGTCTACGTTTCGACCATCATCAGACCTCGATGCCTCGGTCTTCTTCGGTCTGCTCTTCGCTTAATAGACCCCAGTAGCATTTTCCTCGGGGGGCAAGGCCAAAATTATTTACTATAAAAAAACCCGACCGTAAGGTCGGGTAATTAATTGACTTAATTAGAAGAGTCCTGCGCCAAAGATTGGAGCAAATACTACAGCTACGATAGTCAT
>DCHA01000003.1:0-1849 GCA_002315535.1 Firmicutes bacterium UBA1764
GGGTGGTTGTGCGCAACGATGATGGCCGCCGCGGCTTTTTTTATTGCTCCGGCAAAGATTTCGCGCGGATGCGCTGAAGCGTCCACGAGTCCACCGACCGACACATCGCTTTTGCCTATTATCCTTGAGTGACAGTCGAGCATAACGACGCGAACGGTTTCCTTTGATAGATATCTCATTTCTTCAACGAAGATATTTGAGAAGCTTGTGGAATCGTTCACATCAAGTCTGTTTGCGCACGGAAAGCTTTGGATGCGGCGCCCGAGCTCAATTGCGGCAACAAGCGAGCAGGCCTTGGCCCTGCCTATGCCTTTGATTGTCATGAACTCCTCGGGCTCATATCCTGAGAATTTTGAAATGCCGTCAGGCTCAAGTGAAAGAACCTTTGAGGCTAGAGAGATTGCGGACTCTTCTACTGTTCCGCTCGAAATAAGAATGGCAACAAGCTCCGCATTGGAGAGACTCTTCACTCCGAGTGCGGACAGCTTTTCCCTTGGCCTTTCCCATTTAGGAAGGTCTTGTAACATTTAATACCCCTTAAATCATCAGCTAAACTATAAGTTATCGCTTCAGCAAAAGCTCCTTGATATCCTTGTATGGAAAGCCGACAACGTTATCATATTCCCCGTCAATATGATCGATGTATTTGCCGAAGCCGCCCTGAATCGCGTAGGCTCCGGCCTTGTCCATTGGCTCTCCGCTTTTAATATATTCGCGGATATTATCTTCGCTGTAGCACTTAAAGTATACCCTAGTTTCACTGCTGAAAACAAGTGTAAATTTTGTATTTTTCTGTAAATTTATTAAAGCGACTCCTGACCATACCGAGTGCACCTGTCCGTTAAGCTCGGACAGAATGTTAAACGCATCCTCTTCGTCCTTGGGCTTTCCGATAATGCGGTGCTCATTTGCAACAACCGTGTCGCAGGCAATGATTAAATCGCCGTCGGCGTCGCTAACTCTTGCCTTTACATCAAGCGCCTTTCTAAGTGCCAGAGCCATAACCGTCTGCGCCGGACTAAGGTCCAGATTGATGTTCTCCTCGCACATAGGCTTAATGACGCGGAAATTCTGCCCGTCATCCTCGAGCATTTTAATACGCCTCGGAGAGCCCGAGGCGAGTATGATTTTGCAGTCTTCTAATTTCATTTTTCTTTTCTGATATAGCTGAGCATTAGATTTGTGACTTCTTCGATGTTCAGATTGCTGCTGTCGATTTCGATTGCGTCATCTGCTTTCTTAAGCGGTCTGAAGGCACGCTCTGAGTCCTGCTTGTCGCGCTTAACCATTTCGGCAAATACGCTTTCGAACTCAGCCTTTTCGCCCTTCATGATGAGCTCTTCGGTTCTGCGCCTTGCGCGAATCTCCGGATCTGCAACCATGTAGAATTTAAATTCCGCATCAGGGAATACTACTGTGCCGATATCTCTGCCGTCCATGATGATGGATTTTCTCTGGCCCATGGCCTGCTGCAGATCTGTCAGCTTATATCTGATTGCCGGGATTGCAGAGCTTGGGCTTGCAACAGCACTTACCTCGTCGGTTCTGATGAGTCCGGAAATATCCTCTCCGTCAAGGAAGGTTTTTCCGTCAGCAAAATCAACGTCAGTAGTTTTGAGCATTTCTTCAAGCTGCTGTGGGTTATTGTAGTCAACACCGGTTCTGATCAGCTTCAGCGCGATTGCTCTGTACATTGCGCCTGTGTCGATATAATCGATGTTAAGCTCTCTTGCGATTTCCTTTGCAATTGTTGACTTGCCTGCTCCGGCAGGACCGTCAACTGCGATTCTGATAATATCCTGCATTACTTCTGTTTCTTTCTGCCTTTTTCAGTGTTGATAAGCTTTTC
>DCHA01000003.1:1977-7591 GCA_002315535.1 Firmicutes bacterium UBA1764
TCAGTGGAAACCTCTTTTTCCATCTGATTGCTCAGGACTCTTTCTATATCGATAACTATGGATTCCATTTGCTCAAGGCTAACCGGACGCTTCTGGCATGCACGAATTACACCGTTTAAGATCTTGGATCTGTCGAACTGTTCGCGGCTGCCATCTCTCTTAACAACCATGAAGAGAACCTCTTCAACCTTTTCGTATGTTGTGAAACGCTTTCCGCACTTTTCACATTCTCTTCTTCTTCTGATGGCCTGACCTTCCTCTGTAGGACGGGAATCGATTACCTTAGTATCCGGTGTGTTGCAAAATGGACAATTCATAGTTTTTTCTCCTGTTTAAACACAAGCATTAACAAATCAAACTTAATTATATACTATATATAGTAGGTCATTCAATAGACAAAACCCAAAAAGCTTGAAAAAATAAGTGTTTTAGCGAAATAGAACTTTATCATGCTTTAGTGTATATGGTAGAATAGTAATATTAAAGAAAAGGAACTAAGACTATGGGTAGAAGCATTTTAGTTGCCTCCGGAAAGGGAGGAAGCGGACGCACGACATTTTCAATTGCGATGGGTATCAGTCTTGCCAGAAAGGGATACAAGGTATGCCTTGTTGACATGAATTTTGGCCTGCGCAATTTGGATATATATATGGGGCTCGAGGACAGTGTTCTCTTTGATATCGGTGATATCATGGCCGGAGTTTGCAAGGTTGAAAAGGCTCTCGTAAAGGACAGCCGTTTCCCAAATCTTTGCCTGCTTGAGTCTACACAAAATAAACTTATTAAAGGCATTACCGAGGGCCACATCAGGGCTCTTATCAATCAGCTTAAAAAAGAGTTTGATTATATCGTAATCGACGGCCCTGCCGCAATTGATGCTAATCTCAGTCTTGCCGCTGCCGGAGCAGAAAGTGCCGTAGTGATACTCACTCCGGACCCACTTGCGCTTCGCAACAGCGATGCAGTTGACAGAAGACTTCAGGCCTGCGGTGTGAAGAGCCGCTGCTTTGTCGTAAACATGGTTAAGTACGGACTCTCCGGAAACGACTACGGTCCATCAATGGATGATTTCGTAAAGACCTTCTCGATTCCGATGGCAGGACTTATTCCGTATGACGAAAACATCCAACTCGGCAATAACGCAGGACGTCCTGTGTGCCTCGCAGAGGATTCCTACATCGCAAAGAACATCGACGACATTGTGCTTCGTATGCTTGGATAGACATCTAATAATAAACAGAAAGTCGGCTCAAATAGAGCCGACTTCATTTTTATTTCAAAACGGCCTTAACTTCTTTCTCAGGACCGCCTTCCAGCTTCTGCTCCGGCGCTTTTTTCGCCAGATCCTTTTCTGACACAAGCTTGTTTGCTTTAACCATTTCTTTATATAGTTCTTTCGTGCTTAAGTTGATGACTCCGCTTCCTGTTACTTTGTTTAAGTTGGTTGCAACAATTTCTGCGACTCCGGATTCTTTCAGTTTATTAGCGAATTCATTAATATTTTTTTCAGAGATAAGAGTCTTTCTGATCTCTTTCTCTTCAACCGGAGTTTTCTTGAGCATTTCAAGAATAGTCACCTTTGCCATGAGCTTGGCCGCGAGATCTTGTGAATCCTTTTTGAGCTCAGGATTCGTTGCTTGGCTATCTACAAAAACAGCAAGCTTATATTGCGTTTCAAGCATGGAGCCTGTCAGCATCTTTTCGTCCTTAGGCAGCTGTTCATCTTTTAATATAGCTTCGGCAGCCTTATTAAATAAAGAAAAAGATAAGCCTATTTTTTGTTCTGTAGAAAGCTCCTGCTTTTGAACCTCCACTGGGACTTTGTTTGGTTCGGTCACTTTTACAAGCTGTGCCTTTGTATCACCCTTGTACGCAACTATTACTTCCTTTCCGTTTACAAGACAATCCTCAAGTTTAGCTTCGTTCAGCTCGTTATACTTACTGTCAAATATGCCATAGAGCTCTTTCTGTCCATTCTCACTAACATTGGCTGTGAAATTCTGTACCAAATCCGGCATACGATCCTTCTGGCCATTTTGTCTTTTCTGGAAATTGTCGTGGTATTTGTTATAACTACTGAGAGTAAAGCCTCTGTTTTTAAGAGATTCTTTTACCTGCGTCAGATAAGACTTGGTGGTCTCTAATTCCTGCAAATCTTTCTGACTTTCGATTTTATTAAAAACCCCCAAATAATAATTATTAGCTATACTTTGCTCATCATTGGAATATTTGGCGGCTATCATATTGTCACATTGCTCTACATTCATATTTCTCCAGTCAACTGCTTTTGAGAAATTTGATGCGTCAAGACTCATTGTGGTAAGCTTCTCTGTAATGATGCGATCAAGGCTCCTTACATATTTTTTTAAAAGCGCCTGCTCATCTTCAGTTAAGAAATCCTTAGTATCCTCTATTATTAGGGGATCGTGAATCATTAAATAGATGTATTGGTATTCATCGTAATTGTGATATATATCATTTGGTGACATATTAATATACTTGTCAATATCAATATTCATCAGTTCATTAATGATGATTTGTGTACACTCAGTTTTTTTGTTACCAAGTGACATTTCGGCTATTTCAAACTTTTGCGCATCACTCAGTTTTGGGTTTCTTAAGAAATTCCCGTATCCCCTGTTCTCGGGGGTGGGGAGATAAGAATCTAATACTATGTTGTTTGCATTCTTTTGCACAAGGTCATATGCTGAAATTGAGTTTTCCTTTTTTGAAGTTTTTTTTGGATAAACTCTTTTGCCATTTTTATTTTTTTTGTCAAGCTTCCCCGCTGCTACGATTCTTTTAATAAATTCATCTGACATCCCCGTAATCTGCATCTTCTTAAAGCTCTGGCGAAAACGTTCCTTTTCAGTATCTATGCTTTCTTTGTATATTGTGGCAGCGTCAAAAATATATTGCAGATTATCCTCAATTTTTTTTAATGAGGTAATATTGCCTTGTTTATCAGTGTGTTTAAAAGGCTCAGCCTCTTTTATATCTTCAAGGCTTTTCCCCTGTCTGACCCAATTGAAAATTTTATCGACAGCTTGGCGTTCATTATCATCCAACTTCAAGTCATCGCATAGCTGTGAGAGTATTATTTTTGTATAGGGGTTAATTAATTTATTAAGCGCGGCCTCTCTTGTATCAAAAATGATAGTAGCCTTCTCAATATTCTCAAGTCCTTCCTTAAGCTTTTTCTCATAAGCATCTATAATTTCTGCTTTTGTCTTACCCATAGCCATCTCCTTTTATACAAGATACTTTTGCAATAATTATACATTAAAACCCGTTTCATTTTTGTTTATATTTTTTATTAGTAAAAGTCGGCACAAAATTTTTTCAAAAGAGCCGACTTTTACTTCAATATACTGTTGTGTATTGTCACTCATTTTTGTATAATGAAATGTGGTAGATAATAATTATCTTTTTAATATATATTTTTATTATAGATTTTTATCATCTGAAATTATCTCAAGGGTGCGCACGCACCGTTTAAGAAAGCCAAGGAGGCTAATATGGGCAATAGTGCAATTCTGATTATTGTCGGCGTTGTCTCTCTGGTCATCGGAATATTTGTTGGTTATATCTTAAGGAAAAACAAAGCTGAAAAGATCATAGGCAGCGCCGAGACACAAGCTAAGAATTTAATCTTAGACGCAGAGAACCGTTCGGAGCAAATCAGAAAAGAAGCTCTGGCAGATGCCAGAAAAGAAGCGCACGATATTCGTATCGAGGCTGAGAAGGAAATTCGCGAAAGAAAAGGCGAAGTAAAGCAGCAGGAAAATCGTGTAATCCAAAAAGAAGCATCAATTGACAAAAAGCTTGAGTCAATTGAAAAGAAAGAAGAAACAATTAACAGAAAGCTGCAATCCTTAGGTGACAAGGAAAAGCTGATCGATGCAAATCTGCAAAAGCAAATTGCAGAGCTCGAAAGAATTTCCGGCTGCACCGCAGAGGAAGCAAAGCAGATGCTCCTTGCAGACATCGAAAGAGAAGTCCGTCACGAGGCTTCAGTGATGATCAAGGACATCGAAGCAAAGGCAAAGGAAAATGCAGACCGCGAGGCAAAGGAAATTATCACCGGAGCCATCCAGCGCTGTGCTGCAGACCATGTTGCTGAAAACACCGTATCCGTTGTTGCAATCCCATCAGACGAAATGAAGGGCAGAATCATCGGACGCGAAGGTCGTAATATCAGAGCAATCGAGCAGGCTACAGGAATCGAACTCATCATCGATGACACTCCGGAAGCAGTTATACTCTCCGGCTTCGATCCTGTCAGAAGAGAAATCGCAAGAATCGCTCTTGAAAAGCTCGTTACAGACGGACGTATTCATCCGGCTCGTATCGAGGAAATGGTTGAAAAGGCTACCAAGGAAGTTAATACTTCCATCAAGGAAGCCGGCGAAGAAGCTACATTTGAAGCTGACATTCACAATCTCCATCCGGAGCTTGTCAAGATGCTCGGCAGACTTCGCTACAGAACATCCTATGGTCAGAATGTTCTTAAGCACAGCCTTGAGGTTTCCCACCTCGCAGGTCTTATGGCCGGAGAGCTGGGCATGGACGTAAAGCTTGCTAAGCGTGCAGGCCTTCTCCACGACATAGGTAAGGCTATGGACCACGAAATCCAGGGTACTCACGTAGATATCGGTATTGATATCCTCAGAAAGTACAAGGAAAAGGAAGATGTAATTGATGCAATGGCTGCACACCACGGCGATTACGAGGCTAAGAGCCCTGAAGCTGTTCTGGTTGCCGCAGCTGATGCTCTCTCCGCAGCAAGACCTGGCGCAAGAAGAGAGACACTTGATACATATATCAAGAGACTCCAGAAGCTCGAGGAAATTGCAAATACAACTCCGGGCGTAGATTCATCCTACGCAATTCAGGCCGGCAGAGAAATCAGAATCATCGCAAAGCCGGATGAGGTTAACGATGACGCTATGGCACTTCTTGCACGTGAGATCTCAAAGAAGATCGAAAGCGAGCTCGAATATCCTGGTCAGATCAAGGTTAATGTAATAAGGGAAACAAGAGCAATCGATTACGCAAAGTAAGACAGAGAAATGTTTATTTACTTAGATAACAGTGCGACGACTCGTGTACACGAAAATGTCGCAGACAAAATGGTAAATGCTATGACGAAGGATTTTGGTAATCCTTCGTCTTTGCATAGACTGGGTTTAAACGCCGAAAAAATAATAAAGGATGCCAGAGCCGAGATAGCAAAGAAGCTGAACGCAAGCCCTGACGAGATTTACTTCACCTCCTGCGGAACTGAAAGCAATAACACTGTAATTAAGGGTGTGTGGGAATCAAGGTGCAAAACCGGCAGGCGCATAATCACAAGCTGCGTCGAGCACTCAGCGGTGCTAAAGCCGTTTCAGTGGTGCGAGGATAGGGGCGCTGATGCTGTCTATCTTCCTGTTGATAAGAACTGCGTAGTAAGCATCGACGACCTGAGGGCGGCTTTAAATGAAGACACAATACTTGTAAGCATTATGTATGTTAACAATGAGGTCGGAAGCATAATGCCTATTGCAGAGATTGCAAAAGAGGTTAAAAAGCTTGCGCCAAACGCAGTCTTTCATACTGATGCTGTTCAGGC
>DCHA01000003.1:7681-8257 GCA_002315535.1 Firmicutes bacterium UBA1764
CCCAAGGGCATTGGAGCCTTGTATTTAAAAAAGGGTGTCCACATACCAAGCTTTATGCTTGGCGGAGGACAGGAGCAGGGTTTCCGCTCCGGCACAGAGTCTGTTCCTATGATTGCGGGCTTTGGCGAGGCGGTGAAGGAAATCAGGCCGGTTGATCCAAGTGTCAGGAAATATATGAAGGCGCGCCTTGTCGAGTACTTTGGTGACGGCGTTAAGATTAATTCGCCGGAGGACGGAATTGATTCGATACTGAATGTGTCCTTCCCGGGCTGCAGGGCGGAGGTTCTGCTGCATATGCTCGAGGAAAAGGAGATTTACGTTTCGACCGGATCGGCATGCTCGTCGAACTCAAAAAAGAAGGCAAGCCATGTGCTGTCTGCAATGGGGCTTAGTGATGGCGACATAGAAGGGGCGCTGAGGTTTTCCTTCTCGGATGACAACACTCCGGAGGAAATGGACAGAGCCGTTGCAGTGCTTGAAGAAGTGGTAATTAAACATCGCAAATTGATGAACAGAAAATAGAATGAAGACATTTATTGTACGCTGCGGCGAGACCGCGCTGAAGGGCCAGAACAA
>DCHA01000003.1:8277-8438 GCA_002315535.1 Firmicutes bacterium UBA1764
CCTTATTTCGAGAGGATGCTGGTTCAAAGAATTAAGAAATATATAGGATCAATTGATGGCGCAACGGCTGAAAGGCTTGATGGACTTATCTTTGTGCGCACTCCGGATGAGGCAGACAGCGAGGAGACTCTGAAGAGAGTAGGCCGCGTGTTTGGCGTTGA
>DCHA01000077.1:0-139 GCA_002315535.1 Firmicutes bacterium UBA1764
AAAACTCTAACGCTATTGATGAACTGACAATCGCAATTTTGGAGGGATAACATGTACGAAAGAATTAAACGCCTATATGAAGAAGGCAGACTTGACAAACAGGGCGTGGCAAACGCCGTAGAAAGAGGATGGATAACTC
>DCHA01000077.1:203-5515 GCA_002315535.1 Firmicutes bacterium UBA1764
GCTTAAACTTATAAACGAGTTACTTGATAATATCATGGACTTGCTTATAGAACTTAAAGACCTTATTAACACCCCGTAATTACGGTGCTACGCACACATCGCACGTAGTGCCGTAACAGGGTATGACTATGAGAACTATTTACGGTGCTTCGCACTATGAGAGCGCAGGGGAAAACTAATCTTAATCCGGAAGCGAGGAAACTAAAAAGAGAATTAAAATGGAAACAATAGTCACAACAATACTTACTTGCCTTTGTACGCTGATAGGCATTTTCGTATCTGCGAGATCTACCCAAGACAAAGTGACTCACGAGCTAGATAAACAGAACGCACTTCAGAACGCCGAGATCCAGCGCATAAAGGACGACATAAAAGAACTTAAAGAAACCGTTAAAAGTCATAACCACTACGCACAATTATTCCAAGAGACAGCTTCCGTGCTTCAAGAAAAGCAGACAGTGGCTAATCACAGAATTGACGATTTGGAGCGTAAAGTTGGATGAAAACATTAACTAAGATCCTCATTATCCTGGGGATTTTTATTTTTGCCTTCGTGGCAATGATGGTCGTTCTGTTCTGGAAGTTCCAGGCTATCCCAGATACGCTCGTTACTTGTGTTCTGGGGGCCGGAACGGCCGAACTTGTAGCGACCGCAGTAATTGAAATCGTAAAGAAGAAATGTGAGGTTAAAAATGGAGAAGATAGAACTGATTATTAAAATCGTTATGGCGCTCTGCACAATCTTCGTAGTGCCATATCTCAACTCCTGGCTTTCCTCGAAGGTTGGGGAAATGAAAGCAAAGCAGATCAGTGACACAGTTCAGACCTTATGCGAATCTGCGCAGCAGCTCTTATGGAATTCAACCGGAGAAGATCGCCTGGAATACGTTATAAGCAATCTAACCAAGCTTGAAATTGATGTCAACGACGAGATCAGAGCACTCATCGAGAGCAAAGTATATGAACTCCATAAGTGAATGGATTAAGTGCGGCTTGTTTTTAGTCGCACTAATTGCCATATGGATACGAATTGACAGGTGGTAGCAATGAATAATACAGAATTTGTTGACAAACTCAAATATATTGCCAAACTTGACACCATATATGTAAACGGATGCTTCGGCGCTCCGATGACCGAGGCTAATAAGAAGCGCTACATGAACAATACCGCATATAATCGGCAACCTGATCGCTCATATAGAATTGCATCATCAATGTCGACAACATACGGATTCGATTGTTGCGGGCTTATTAAATCGGTGCTTTGGGGCTTTAAGGCTGACGGCACTATGTACGGAGGCGCGATATATTGTTCCAACGGCGTTCCGGATCTCGGAGAGGATGCAATCATCCAGCGCTGCAAAACATCAACCAATTTCAATTTGCTCGACATTCCGGGCGCTGTTGTCTATATCCCCGGACACATAGGCGTATACATCGGCAACGGACTCGTTGTTGAGTCATCCCCTAAATGGTTCGATGGCGTTCAGATAACCGCGTGCCTGAACAAAGGCTCTATTTCCGGATACAACGGCCGTAAATGGTCAAAATGGGGGTTGCTCCCATACATTACATATGAGGATACCGAAATGGTTAAAAAAATCAACGTTCTTTGCAATGGTAAAAAAATAGAAGTCGATGCCATTGAAAAGGAAGGCACTAACTACATTCGACTTCGTGATTTTGACGATAAGCTCGGCATCGTAAAGGTTTCTTACGATTCCGCATTGAAACTTCCGGTTATTAAATCGGAAGCATAGCTTTATCCTCCTATTATGCAATTTTCCCTCCCTTTTTCGGGAGGGATTTTTGCATTTTTTGACGTTTTTCCACAGGCTATTTTTCTGCCATGTGTTGCATTTTTCTACTATTATTATGGCTATTCGTTCAAATATCAACATTCTTGCGTTCACTACGAATCAGTAGGTTGCGCGTTCGAATCGCGCGTGGCGCACCACGTAAGCCTTGAAACTTAAACAGTTTCGGGGCTTTTTTCGTAGCCGAGCAATTCTGTGGAAAAGTGCCATTTTGAGGCGTTTTTTTGACGGAATTTGACGGTTTTAAGAGGGAAGAATATTGATTTATCAACGAATGCGCTCGGTTGAGTGTGACGGCGGAGTTATGGGTATAGATTTTGGAGGTAATCTCGACCGATGAATGCCCCATTAAGCGCCGAGCGATGTCTATTTCAATGCCAGCTTCCTGAAGCCGTGTGCAATAGTCATGGCGTAGACAGTAAAGCGTTAAGTCTGAATCGGGATAGCCCATGTCGCGCTTAATTGCGAGCCAATATTGACGGACTCGGGTTCGGTCTAACGGATTGCCGGAGCTTGTATGGAATAACAGCTCATCATCCGGGATAGTTGGCAGCTTTAGCAGAGTAGGAATCGGCACATCCCTTGTAGATGCCTTTGTCTTGGAGCCGCGAACATGGAGGATGCCGTCTTTATAGTCGGAGCCTCTGATGCGCTTAACTTCTGATGGCCGTAGTCCGCAATAGTAGATTATGCGGCAGAACAACCCCGAATTTCGTCCGTTCTGCGAGGCTTTTAGGAAGGCTTTGCGTTCTTCATCAGTTAGCGGCCTTCGCTCGTTGGAATAGCCTTTTGGAAGGTTCAGCCCCTTAACAGGCACTTTGGTTATGAGGTCATTATCGTAGGCTTTGGTAAAGAGCTGACGGAGTAGGAAATACGTCTTCTTGATATAAGAGTCCGAAAGGCCTGATATATCGTTAAGTATCTGTTGGCACATTATCGGCTTAACAGAAGATAGGTTATACGCCCCTATTTTGGGCTGTATTGCGTTTTTATAGAGGCCTTCGTATGTTTTATAGGTGTATTCTAATATGTCCGATTTATAGGTCTTCATAAACGTTTCAAACCATTGGTCAACTGTTAGAGGCGATGGATCAGACATCCGGAGTTCAACTTCAAGCTCAACTCTTTTCGCAACCATTTTGTCGAATATCTCGCTGTCGGTTTCGCCCCGGATATAGTACCGCGTGCCGTTAAATGTGAATGTTTTAGTTTTCAAATTATCCCTCCTTTGTGTTATGAAGTTGCACTAATCCTTCAGCAAAATGAATTACAAGTGTTTGCTCTTTATCTGTTAATTGTGCAAAGGCTTTTATCAAGGCGTTTGCATTTTCGACATTATCCTGGAGCGCTACGATGGATGGAACCATATCTTCGTTAATAATTGCAATCTTTACTGATTCCCTCCCGGTAAGATAATCAATTTCAACATTAAAGTAATCAGCAATTTGTTCGAGCGTTTCATAACTTGGCTTGCGTTTACCTGTTTCATACATTCCAATTATTCCGGCTGACATATTCAAATCTTCGGCAAGTTTAGCTTGCGAAATATGCTTACTTTCCCTTAATTTCTTGAATACATCCTTGAACTCTTTTTTTTCTTCGTTTTCCATTTCAAATTCCTTTCCATATAATGCGCCTACATTCTAAACAATGAGTGAACGAAAATCAATAAAAAACTCACAAATTGTGAAAATATTTTTTAACAAACTGTTGACACTAACTCAAAGTGAGTGTATATTGTATAGTGTCAGAACAATATAACTACATATAGGTAACTCGAAAGGAGGTTTCCAATGAGCAAATTACGCGAACTTCGAGGGGATAAAAGCCTTGAATCTGTTGCTGAAGCTGTCGGGGTAAGTCCACAGGCATTAAGCTACTATGAAAGAGGTTTAAGAGTTCCGAGAGATTCAGTAAAAATTAAGTTGGCACAATACTACAAAAGAAGTGTTGGGTTTATTTTTTTTAGCAATGACACTCACTAATAGTGAGTAGGAGAGAGAAAATGAAAAAGAAGTACAGATTAAACAAGCAAAAGTTCAAAGCATTCTGCGGAAAAGTCGCAATGGTTTTATGCGGTGGGGCATTCGGATGTGCGTTTCTGATGGCAATCCTGTTAAGCCCGGAATGGTAGGTACGATATGGCAAAGGACAATTATTACCTGATTGAAAGGCTGCACGCAATTTCGGCGCTGGTTGCAGATAGCACCGGACAGCTTGGGATATGCGCTTTCGGATACACAGGCCGCGACCAAGTGCATCTAACAACGGAGTTCTTCATAGAGCTTTTCGGGAAATGCGACTACATTGAAACGCATCCTGATGAACATGATCCGGAGCATACCGAATACCACTACCACTACAAAGGTACAGATTTCTTCTGTTTGCCGAATTTTATGGAGAGGAAACATGAACGCACAACAACTATTTGACAGTATCGGTTATGGGAAACGCTACTCCGTAAAGGTAGATAGCAGAAATAGCCGGGAGTTCAGAGCGCTCGTTACAGAGGCGAACCTTAATGGGGATTGCATCATCAATGTGGGTGGAGGCTACTATCGGCCTGATAAAGACAACCCTATTGAGAGAGCTGAAGCTGAACACTACTTCGCAAGTGAAATGCACAGAGCAAATGAGATCAGAAAAAAATGTTTAAAAATGCAGCAGAGTTTTCAAAACGATATAGCGCAACTGTCTTTTTTATAGTTGCGACCGCTTTAATGGTTTGGGCGCTTATAAGTTACAACCCGGAGCGCGTGGAGCCTGTTATGTACGAAATGCCGGAAGAAAGGCTCGAGGATTTATCCATCGGGTATGACACTGAGCTTGATGACATAGCGTGGGAGCTTATAAAGGGTAGCCATTTCGCATTCATCAGAAGGGCAGAGGTTGAGAACTTTGTCAACTATGAGCTTTACGTTAAAGAACCATTAACGGATGAGTTATCGGTTGAAACCGAAGCAATTAACAAACAACTGTCTGCGCTTTGGGCGGAACACAATAAAAAGGTTAGAGTCCTCGTTCTGAACTATACCAATCAGGAGCTTGTAGATTTGATGACCGAGGATGGCAAAACAATATTTAAACGATTATAGGAGGAAAGAGATTGAGGCTATATGAAATAGCAGATGAGTACTTAAAGGCACTCGACAACATCCAAGTAAATGAGGATGGGGAAATTATCAACATGGAGGATATTGAATCGCTAAAGGGCGAATTTGATGCCAAGACAGAGGCCGTAGCTTGCTACATAAAAGAGTTGAAGGCAAATGCCGAAGCGTTAAAGGCTGAAAAGGAGGCTCTTGATGAGCGTATGAAGTCGGCTCTTAAAAAGGCAGATTGGCTCTCCGGGTATCTATCAGACAATATGAGGCTTGTAGGCAAAACAAAGTTCGAAACCCCTAAATGCAAGCTTTCATTCCGCAAGTCTTCAAGCGTATTTATCGCAGATGAGGAATTGCTCGACAAGGCCTACATGAAAGAAAAGATTACATA
>DCHA01000074.1 GCA_002315535.1 Firmicutes bacterium UBA1764
CTATGGAGGTCCATAATAACATGGCAAGGAGAATTATGAGGAGCACTTGCAGAGAGAATGTTCTTCCTCTCGCTAGATATGGGGCACCATAGAAATAATGGCGAGGGGGAGTTATGGGAAGGATGAAATCTAAAAATCAGCTTTTATAATCAGGATATGTTGACAAAAGTCGGAGGCGAAATCAAAAGCGGGAAGGCGGACGGATACACTCAGTGCTTAGAAGATGCGGAAATTGCAACTATGCCGAGGCCTATTAATTGAGGCCTCGGTTTTTACTGTGGTTTGATATATAATTAAGAAGCACATCGTTTTAACATCGGGTGGCCTTGATCACTTTTGTTAAGAAGCTCCTCGTTTTAACATAGGGGGCCTTGATTGCTTTTGTTAAGAAGCTCCTCGTTTTAACATAGGGGGCCTTGATCGCTTTTGTCAATGTACGGATTATTTACCGCTTACGCCAGAGGGTTAAGGCACGGATTATTTACCGTTTACAATCAGTTTAGTTCAGGTTCCTTTTTGATAAAAGCGTGGCAAGGCTTAAGAGCCCTGCCACGCAATATCAAGATGTCTACCATTGGAAAGCTATTTACAAAAAATTTACCCTGTCAAATGTATTGGTCTTCGCAGGCGCAACTACTGGATTATACTCTTGTAGTACTGTTTGATATCCGTTGTCATATTATCCTTATTGCTAAGCTTTTCAACCATAATCAAGTCGCCTTTTATATCAAAGTTTGACCGAGAGACAGAAAAGATGGAATCGCGTTCGGATTTAAACGGTGTTGCATCCCGGAATATATCGGAATACAAAGTTTTTGATGCATTGGCCGAGCTCTGCATTTTGTTCAATCCGCCACGAGTATAGTTTTGATAGTTTTCTCCTGTCCTAAGGGTTCCGCCATGTACAAATACACCTTCGTTTCCCAAAACAACGTTGGAGTCATATATGTATTCATCACCGTTGTTGCAGACCATTCCATAAATGTACATAGAACTTTGTTTTTGAAGAGTAATATTGCTATAACACAATTCCAAATTAATAAGTGCATCGTCCAGTACTATTATAGTTCCTTTTTCGGCTTCAATTGTCGCACTGTTCTTTTTTTCGTTAATGCTGCTAACTCCAAAGTGATACCCCCCCGTTTCAGGGTAGGTGTTTAGCAGCTGCCCCTTTACTATCATAGTTCCGCCGTTAAGCTTGATTTTTCCGTAACAGAACACTGTGCCGTCTATGATCAGTGTGCCACCTTCGTTTACGGTAATTGTCGTATCTGCAGCAATCTGCTGCCTTGATGACATTGTTCTGGATTGGCCGTTTTCAACAGTCTCTATGGTCTTTGTGGTGGTGAGTTCGCACTGTTCTCCCACATAAACATAAAAACCGGTCATGGTTGCGCTCTTGTCTTTATCGGTTCCGAAAGAGGATACATAGCCTGGATGCTCTCGGAAATATTCATAGGTTTCATCGTGAGTTATTATTGACATTTTCCATTCTCTCGCCCTTTTCAATACGCCAGACCCTTCAAAATTAAACAGATGATCATCGGACATTTTCTGTAAATCGGCTTCAGTAATGTCGCCTTCGATATAGTATTTGAACACATTCATCCCTACATTCCCAATATCAGCATTTCGAATCTTTATAAGAGAATCTGCGATACGATACTGATCATTGTCATCGAAGTATATAGATGAAAAGAGTACAGGGCTGCCATTGTTTTCCGTTACCGACCAGCTTCTGGTATAACCTGCAAAGTTTTTTGTCTTATTATCATATATAGAACTCCATTTAACGTTCTTTTTATTATTGGGATCTCTTTCGAATATTCCGTCATTAAAGCTTTTAATAGCAGCCTTCTTGGAGCCTATCGTTGCCTGCTGTGTTCCGCTATTGCCATTGCCGCCGAAACAAATATAGAAATAATCCGTCCTTGTTTCACCATATAAGTCTCCATAACCATATTTTTCTACGTTTTTGCTGCCATAAACCCCACTGGTATTTTTGTATTTATAAGACAATCCGTTTCCGACATGGAAGTTTCGGTATGTACTACCGTCATAATTTCGAATTTGCAGATGACCCATCTGGGCCTCTTGTGCATAAATATTTTCAAGAGTAGTAAGGAAATATTTTCCGGGCTTATTTGAACTGTCACCTACTCTTATGGCATACTTGCTTCCTACCCAATTCCCAATCTTTTGCCTGTCTTCTTCTTCAACATACATAGTTTTTACCCAGGGAAGACAGGGGGCAGTAGTGGTAAAGAATTCGCTGGCACCGGGCTCAAAACCGTCAAGACTGTAGGCATTTTTCAGCTTCTGACCGGACATTTTTCTACCCTGAGCGCGAATGTCGATTTCGTTATCATCCCCGCTTAGGTAAGCATAACACGTATTTCCGTCCTTATCTGTGTACTCGGCAACGAACATTACCATTCCGTAGCCTTCGTCTTTGCCTGACTGGTCTGACGCTTTACAATGATCCTTTAAATCGTTAATCGTTACATTATCGCCGGTGAGACCTTCCCCTTGACTTGAGCGGAGAAGAGCCTCCTGGAATAGAATCTGATCTGTATAGAGAGTCCATTTATAGCCTTTTGAAGTAACTTTTTCTTGGCTAACCACGCCGTATACGCATGAAAGACCGCAGCAGGAAAAGATAGTAACAAATGAAAGCACTATACAAAATATTCTTTTAAGCATTTATTATTCCTCCTTGCCGCTTTCTTCTTCCGTATTTTCTGTTGGCAGGTCTTCTGCCATTTCTACGGTTTTGTCCTCGAGCTTTGTATCTGTTACTGTCAGCACAAAATCATCCTCCTCGGACGGTAAAGACTCAAGGGTGAGGGTAAGCGTCTTCTTTAAGTCGTTATTGATTATTTCCAGTTCCGTGCTTCCGATTCCCTCAGCCTTGATTCGCCACAGAAGCTCGCTGCTGTTTTCGCTGTAGTAGGCCGAAAGCTCTTTAGCAGACACGATTTCTCCGTCATACTCAGTTATATACCAGTTGTCCCCTTCTCCCACAAATCTGATATCCAGAACTGAGGGAAGAATGCTTTCGGCATAGATTTCGAAGCCGTCCTTTGAAAGGATAGAAGCACCAAGGGGGCTTTCGTTCAGGTCCATAGCAAACGAAGTAAACTTCAGCTTTTCCGTCACTGTAAAGCTGACAGATGCGGTGGTGACAAGGCTTTCACCATTAATAAATTGGAACTCAACTCCGGCAAGACCGGGGTCAGACGCTTTTACCTTGAAAACAGCCTTCTTCTCTGTCAGCGTCTTTTTTGTGACTGACAGCATTGAATATTCTTCGTCTTCAGTTTCCGGGTAAATCAGCTCTGCTTCGGAAAGCAGCTGGCCGGAAAGTCTTATTTTAAGAGTCCTTCCCTCTATGCCGCTTACTGAAATGTTTACCTTTTCACCCTTGACGCTTTCTGATTTGCTGCATCCGCAAAGGCTTAAAACCAGGCAAAGGATGGCTGCCAACGGGAGCATTCTTCTTATTGATTTATTTTGTCTCATCGCTATTCGCCGTCCTTTGTCTCCTCAGAATCGGTCTGAGTCACTTCATTTTTATCCACTGAATTGTCTGTATTATTTACAGAATTTCCTGGCTCCTCTGATTCCGTCTGAGTTTCTGCATCCTTTGCAATGGAAGCATCCACTTCCTTTACGGGAATGTAGAATTTAATTACAGAGTTAATGGAGGGGCTTTCCTCTGAGCTTACCGTAACTATATACTGCATTTCGAACTGAGTATTGTTTTCGGGGAGAGTAACCGTCAGCTTCTTTGAGGATTCCTTCTGTTCAGGTTTGACCAGGGAAACTCCTCCGCCGAAGGATTGCTCGATCTTGTAGGTGTAGCCGTATTCCGTCAGACTGCCGAATACTTCCACATTAATTGCCGCACTCTGGCCCGCTTTTCCGCTCATTGTGACGATGCCGTTTGACGCATAACCCACATTGCCGTCATGCTCAACGGAAACAGAAACGGAAATATTGGAAAGATTATATTTCTTTGGTGTTTCGCCCTTATTTACGCATTCCTTAATCTGCGAATAGATGGGAATAGTCATTGGCTGCTTATAATCGGTTTCGTCAACGGAGAAGCTAAGCTCCTTAAGATTCCATGCACCTGCAACCTTATTCTGCCCTGAAGCAACATTGGAATTGTTTTTCGGTTCTATCTGAACATAGCTTATTCTGGTAATGCCCGGAATCAATGTGGTAAACTCCGCAGTCTGCCCCTGAGTAAAGTTGGAGGCTCCTCCGCAAAGCTTTCTTATGTCCTCAATTACCTTTGTCTTAAGCTGACCCCTTTCGTTTACATATCCTATAGTCATCCTGATGGGATATGCGCCGTTACTGTCAATGGCATAGGAAGAGCTGCCGCCATCCAGATAGGTATCGCCCTTATCCATTGTAACGAAGCTGAAATGGGCTGAACGAAGCTCGTTTACAGAATCGTTAACAGACGATGAAACGCTTATTTCCGCACCTGCGGAGCCTACATGGGTTGATGATTTCGAGTTAAGGCTGTAGTAGCCGACCATAGCTTCCTCGCCGCCGGCATCGGTTCTGTAGCACCTGACGATTCCGTTTTCCACCAGACATTCGGCTCCGTTTTCCGCCTGAAGCTTTACACCTATGATATCTGAAACATTGTCCTCGTTAAACTCAAGATTTACTACGCTTCCTCCTCCGATCCTCAGAGCTCCGCTGTCAGATATGAATACATTCTCGGACTCATACACGCCTGATACTCCTCCAAGATTGCTTCTGTAAACAAGGCAAGCCGCAATGTCTCTCTTTTCGCTTGAAAGTGTTACAGCCGGTGAATCCGCATCCAGAACAAGTGTAAGCAGCTGGCGGTTCTTTATCGATGTGGAATCTGCGTACGCAAGCAATGAGCCTCCCATTGCAGCCGCATTCTGCGGGAACATGGTGCAGTAGTAGGTTTCAATTACAACACCGGAGCGGACATGCTGAATTACCGCATGATCTATTGCTGCCCCGGAAACATCAGAATCCGCTTTTATACATAAGGACTTAAGATTTGTAAAGTTCGGAGTGCCGATTCCCACATTGCTAAGAACCACCGCTCCGTCCTCTGTGGTTTCATCGTAGTAAATTACCTTTGATCCCAGATTTCTTCCGCTTACAGCCGAATAGTAGCCTATGGTGGAGCTCAGCTCATAGCCGCCCCGATCCGGAGATACTGCATCCCTATCAAGATAGATATAGAGATTTACCGTGTCATTTGCCGATTCCGGGACTCTTGTAATCAATGTCTTTCCGGATGCTGCATCCTCCTGACTGGGAACAGTGTTCTGATTTTTGAATACAATTTTATGTGATTTTGTTACATTCATAGCCGTATCCATCGAGTACGGAAGGGCAACACTTGTATCACTGGCAATTGGAGTCATTTCCTTTTCGTAAACAACCTGGTATTCGCCGTTATTATTAATTTTGGTTACACCGCTGGAGTTGACCATGCTTATGCTTACGCCCTTAAGCTCAATGGTTGCATCGCCGCCTTCCTCGGCATTAAAGAATAAGGTTATAGACTGAATAATGGAGGCATCACCAATGCTGACAAGGAATCTGTCTGTAGTATCTCCTCTGAACATCCATTCGGGATCGCTTATATACATCCTTCCGGAATTCGCCGTGCTGTCATACTCGGGCTGCCTGCCATCGTAGGAATACATTGCGTTGACCACGTTAAAGTTCTTGATGACCTTTCTTTCGCCGCTTTTATTCTGGTATACAATATTTGCGGTTACATCTCCTATAAATTGCTTTTCCTCAGCTTCTTCGGAAGTCTCACTGTCGGATTCGGCGTTCTTATACGCGCCATATGTAAGAGCAATTTCAAAATCGGAAATATACGATACAGAGGAAACCTTCTTTATGGTTGCTATTTCGCTGACACTTCTGCCGTTCTTTCTCTGGTTGCTTGCGGAATCCACATAATTAAGGTCTATCCAGTTAATATTGTTAAAGTTGTAGCATTTATTAATAGTTCCGCTACGTTTTACGACCTTTATGCTGTCAAGACAAAGTCTGTCCATCTGGTCGCTTTCTTCAGAAATAGTATCCGGAAGGATGACTATGCCGGTAACATTCCCCAAATCCTCGTTAATGCTGATATAGAAGGTTTCGCTCTCGCCTGCCATGAAGCCGTCAGATGCAAGCTGGGAATTTGCGAGGACAAAGCCGGAGCAGCCCTTTTCGAACTGCAGTTGGAAGTAGAACAGGTTGTTGGAGCCTGTTCCGTCATCTATGGTCGCCTTGCTTCTGTTGCTTGCAACATTTGCGGTAACCTCGTATGTGAGGGCGACAGTGTGCATGTGGAGATTGGACATTACCTTGCTCTCCGTCATTGCATAATAATATTGTGTATAATCCCTTACGGTTTCCTCCTTGGCAAATACGGTGGAGGAATTGAGATCAAGGTCCTTATATCCATCTGTTATGAGAAGTCCCACATCGTCATTTTCGTACATGGTAATTCCGTTTGCACTTCTTTCGATGTCATAAAGATAACTGATTCCCAGTATACTGTGCTGTCCGATGTTGACTCTTCTTCTTGTGCCCAGGCTCTGCAGCCTTGCAATGGAAATATAGCCAAGCTGCCACATATCCTCATTGTCAATTCTGAAACGGACATTGGTAAAATTCTTCAGCTCCGGAATTTCCACCACGAAGCTCATGGTTGCTCCCTTAGCCATATGGGTTGCATATGTAATATCCACGCCGTAGCACTGAATTTTACTGTATGAATACTTTTCAGGTTTAACAATGGTCATAAGAGCTGCGTTTATCCAGCTATGTGCCTGCTTCAGGCTCTTTGCGGTTTCTGCATCTGCAGAAGTATAGGAGTTGCCGGGAGTTCCTATTATTCCTTTGTTTTCCCCGTAAAAATCATTACAGAGGTCAACCAGAGACAATTCGTCGGTTTCCTTCGAATTACCGTAAATATCCGTATATGTAAAGGTTACGAAAACCGTGTCAAGAGTTCCCACATCCTTCGCATCATCGGTTTTAATCGTAATTAAATATTTATTTCTGTACTCAAGTGAAGGTATATAAAGCTCATCAGATTCGACAAAGTCAAGCTCCGGGGACGAGCCGGGAATCATATTTGCAGAATCGGTTACATACAGCAGGTTAAGCTCAGAAGGAAGGGACATGGAAATCATGCTTGGGTCAGCCGTCAGATTTCCGCTATCGCTAACATATGTATTGTTGTTTATGTAATAGCCCGCTCTCTGTCCGTAGGAATTATCGTCAAATACCTGAACACTTTCTATATTGAAATAATCCTTTTCGTCAACATCGTTCTTGTAGGAAAGACGAACACTATTAAGCTTCTTAAAGTTGGGAAAATCAACGGAGAAGAGAATGGAGCTTCCGTCGCAGGCATACTGGGTAATTGTTTTCCATCCGCATATGGACTTAAAGGCCGCATCGTTAAGGAAATCCGCCTCTTTTTCCGTCATTGAAGCTTCAATTAAGGACTCACTTATGACAGGGATGGTCACCTCTTCCTGGTAGCCCAAATCATTTTCATAGAAAATCTTTGCATACAAAACATCCCGGATAACAATTCCACAGTCCGGAAGATAGGACACAAAGGAATCAAGGCCTGAGCCCTGCTCTGTACTGATATTAAATTTGAAATTTAAAGTCTGACTGTTGGATTTATAGCTGCTGCCCACAGCAAAGCTGCCGCTGCCCACATAATCTATGGGAAAATCATCATCTCCAAGTTTGTCCTTACCGGTAAAGCGGATATTGGAAATTCCATTTGTCAGCTTGACCCCAGTCTGGTGAAGCTCCTTGTCACTGCTCTGGGCAACGAGAGTCCCCGAAAAATCCATTGCGATTCTGTCGCTAAGGTAGGAATAGGTGTTAAGTGTGGGACCGATATAATGCTGGGGATCTTTGGTAAAATCCACACTGAATAATTTCCACCCCTCCATAGTCCAGGTGCAATTCTTTTCGCCGCTTAATATAAAATTAATCTCTTCCAGTGAAGCAATCCTGTGCCTGGTATACATCAGCAGATATTCGCATGTAAAGGGCCTGAACATGTCAGAAGCTTTGGGATTAGTAATCTGCTCCGCAGGAATGTAGCCTGAAAGTGCGTCTTCGGAATGAGTAATAGCCTTTGCCCAGGAGCTAACCAAATCGTAGCGTCTGACATATTTACTGTTTTTACCGTAGAACTTTTCTATGCCGGTAAAGCTATTTCCGGAAGCTCTGTAGTACAGAGGACCATAGCTGGACAGCCTGGAGCCTTGCAGCCAGTCTGACCCTGATAGTATCTCTGAAATAGAACCGGGAACACCCGAAGCCGTTTTTTCTGCAGGGTCAATCAGCTGAGTATATGTTTTCCCATCGTCGGCCTTGTATTTAAGAGATATTTTGGATACACTGTCACAGCCAGTTATACCTGTTGAGACAACAAGCATATATCCGTAAAAGGATTTCGTGTTCAGGATACTTGCCTCTGTAAGGGTGTTTCCGCTTGATTCTGTCAAGGGTTGTTCTTCAGCATCCTTGCCTGATCCGGATGAATCCTGTTCTGTAGTATTTTTGTTTGATTCTGATTCGAGGCGTTTTATAAGTTCCTTAAATCTTTTCCCATTCTCAGTAGCAAAATCATCCTCATCGGGAAGTTGAAACTGTTTATCAGTATTCAATATCTCGGTATTTTTAAAAGTAAATTCATCACCGGGAAGTATGTCTTCATTGACCTTATTATTCCATTTACTAAAATCAATATCAGAAATATTCCCCTTTGTAGGTACTTCATCCTCAGATGGAGTATATTGTTTATTAGTTAAAAGACCCGCAAAAGCAAACGAAACAGAGCCAAGGACTGTGCAGACGCACAGGCTTAGAGCCAATATGATTCTTAACAGCTTTTTTTTATTATTTCTCATATCTATGCCTCTTCAAAATGATTGCGGTTATAGGCTGTAAGGATTTCGAGACTTATTGTCATCTGTTTTTCGAAGCTGCTTCCGTTCATAAACCTTTCGAACTCGGATGTATCTACATTCTTTGATGATTCCTCCAGATCCGCAGCAATGTTCTCGGAATTCGCCTTTAAATAATCCATTATGCTGAACTGAGCGATTTCGCTTTCTTCGTCGCCGGAAATATAATCCGGTTCTTCGTTTTCATCATCCTCATCCATATTGTCAGCTTCATCGGAGTTAAATTCAAAGGAGCTGCCGGTGACATTGAATATACTAAACAAGCCGGAGCCGGGTAATTTATCTCCGGATACCGATACCTCTTCATCATATTCAGACTCTTCGCCGGATAATGAGCTGTATTCTTCCGGGCCCCGAATGTCGGAAAGAGCATCATCCACTGTTCTGAAGGAAGAACCGGAGGATTCATCCGTATTTCTGAACAACGGAGCAGATTCCTCCGAAGAGCTGAATAACGGAGCAGTGGTTTCTTCCGCAGCCCTGACCGGATAGGTACGGGAAGCCGCAGATTCCGTATTCATTCCCTTTAGAGCCATGGAAATTTCCCCAAGCTTACCAACAAGGCTTTCCAGTATTTCGTCGGTCTTTTCAGTTCCAATAGTAACTACCTGGGACTGGGGCTGCATTGCAGCAAAATCAGCATCCGGCTTAGGATCGGCTTCCGATTCAAACTCTGCAATTTCGGGGATTACACTCTCATAATCGGAATCAGCTATTTCGTCCAGAACAATTGATGCTCCGGAGAAGGATTCAAAGCCTCCCATGAATTCATCAACCGATGCTCTGGCTGCAATATTCTCCTTACGGGCTTCAATGGAGCTGCCCATATCCTCGAGCCAGTATTTTTCTCCGGCATCCCCTGCATAGTATGGATTGACATAATCCCTTTTGAACATTTTTGAAATGTCCTTCGAAGCGGTAATATTAAAGGAAATTCGCGAGCTTGGTCCAAGCACGGTAAACGCCCGTCCTCTGGGAGCCTGAATAATCTGCTCCTGCTCGTTTTCGTTAATTCCGCCGCCCTTTTCGTACAAAGTGCAAAGGTCTGCCATGTCATTGGGTGCAAGTGAAAATATAAAGGAATACTGACATGCATTGATAATAGCCGCGGACTTTCTTGCTATTTCAGCCGAGCCTACAAAGTCCTTGATATTCTGCGTAATTACAATCTGCATACCGTTGTACTTACGGATACGCTTTGCCAGCTGGAACATAAAGTCCAAAGCAACCGGATACTTGGTATCAATAAATACGTGGGCCTCATCTATTACTACAACTATCTTGCGGTTAAGACCGTACTTGTCGTTGTAGTCTCTGTTCTTCATTATTTCGTTATCTATGTACTTAAGAACCAGCAGCATCTGAGCATTGGAAACAGTGGTGTTTCTGTTTGCAAGAAGGCTCTGGAAGTTAAATACCGTAAAGTTCTCTTCTGTGGTAATACTGGAAGGTCCGTTCCAGATAATTGCATTTCTTCCGCCTTCAGAGAACTTGGATACATAGTTCATAAGGGTTCTTAGCATAGTACGAATATATTCATTGTCCGTACGCTGGAACTCTCTTAATATTTCATCGTAAAGGTCATTAAATATAGGATAATCTTCCGGTTTTAAGGTGGAAAGATCAGTTAAAGGTGTAATGCCCTTATTGGTGTAAACACGGTCTACAAGAGCATTTAAGTATTCCAATGAATCCTTGTCGCAGTCAGGAAGAATCTGTCTGAAGAATTCTTCAAGGAACTGCAGATGAGTTGCATAGCTTCCCGTTGCGCCGCCGTCGCTATCATCATCCTCAAGGGTGGTAATAATCTGGAATGGATTAAGTCTTCCGTACTGGGCATTGGCAACATTAATAAACTTACCGTTTAAATTCTTTGCAAGCTCTCTGTATTCATCTTCAGGGTCAAGAATAAATATCTTGGCATCGTCTGCAGCAAGGTTGGACAGTATGGTCTTTGTGGCAAATGACTTACCGGAACCTGACTTACCAACAATAACCATGTTGGAGTTAACTCTTTCGGAATCTCTCTTAAAGAAGTCAATAAATACCGGAACACCATCTGCGGTACCCATCTGGACACCCTTATCATCCATAACCCGCGGGAATACCCATGGGAATGAAGCTGCAACTGTATTGGTTGGGATTCCTCTTCCGTCATGCTCAAATGAGTCATAACCGGAAACCTGGCTACCTATATAGGCCATTGCCTGGTTAAATTCGTTATGATTAATTCTGAATCCTGCTTCGCCCCAGATTCTCTTTATAGTCTTCTTAAGATTATTTACACGGTAACGTGTGCTTTCGGGAATCTCAGGTAGCTTAGGATTGGTTTCATTAAGCATTGGATCGTAACCCGTAATGTATACATTTGTATTAAGCAGGGTTTCGTTGTCGCTTTGCAGTGTTGAAAGTAAAAGCTGCAGAGTTTCCAAGTGCTTCTGAGCTTCCAAAGCTTCCGAATCCGTTTTTGCCGTATTAACTTTTGCTCTTAATTCGGAAAGGGATTTATCGATGGCGCCTATTGCCTTGCTGCTGTCCATTGGCTTAACCTTTACTATTACCTTTGTTGCAGGGTAAGTCATAAGGGATGCAAGCCATGCATCGTAAACAACAGTCGGATAATTAACTACACGTAAATTATGGGTTGCCATTCCGTTAACCAGGGTATAACGAGGTGTGAACTGAATGTTTTGAGGCATTGCCCATTTTGCATAGTCTTCGTGGCGAATGTTTTCAATGTCGTTTTCATCAAAATCAAGAGAGTTTGTATAACGCAGGAAAACAGCCAGCTCTTTATCGTTAAGAGTTCTGCCTGCCATCTCACCTAATCTTAATGCATCAAGAGCAACACGAACGCTGTTCTTGAGTTGTTGTTTATCGCTGTCAAACAGCACAAGGTAATAGAAAGGAACAATAACTTTATTGTCTTTCTTAAATCCCTGTATTGTTTCTATTCTGTCATAGCAAATTGCTACTCTGGATTTTAATTCTTCTTCTTTTATGAAGCCGGCTTCATAGGAAGCTCTTAAAGAATTTAACTTTTCAATTTCTATTGCTTCATATTTTGAGTATTCTATGGGCCTTTCTATCTTTACAATATTTGCCGAATAATCAGACTTGAGAGATCTTAGTATAGAGCCCAGACCGTTTTCTATGGCGTTTGCACGTCTGTAGCTACTGAAAAATCTGAACTCAACGCTTGGGATTTCAATTGCAACACCATAGTAATGTCCATACTCAATATAGCCATCGGAAATACCGGTAAATGCAGACAGAGTTTCCATATCTCCCGTACGGGATTCCTGTTTTTTGCGAGCCTTTGGAGAATTAGCTTTTCTCTCCTTTTCGGCTTTAGCCTGATTTGCTCGCTTAAGCCAGATTGCATCCTCTTCTTCTTTTGTTAGAGTTTTGCTCTTCAAAAGCTTGGTATCTGCTTTATATTCTTCTTTTTCTCTCTTTAAGCGAGCCTTACGTTCTGCTTTTGTTTCAGCAAAAATTTCTTCCTCAAGAGACTTTCCTTCAGATTTTTCTTCAGGGAATATTTCATCAAAGGCAACAGCATTTTCACCGCGCTTTGCTATATCCTTCAGACTTTCATCATCTCTTGAACGCTTAAAGAATCGTCCAAAACCAAAATGCCTGAGCATATGGATAATGAACATGTAATTTGGCTCGTTATCGAAACGAACCAAAAGCAATGCTGTAATGAAAAAATGAACTACAATAAAGGCAAGCTTAAACGGCAGTGTGGACATTACAATTAAGGCAAGCATTATTGCCGCAATTGCAGCCACAAGCAAATCCCACACACCTATGCCCTTAAATATTTCTATCTTTACTTTTGTATTACCAGGTATGATTCTCATTGAACTGCATCCTCTGCTTTATTAATCTTGTTTAGTTTGCTCGTTTTGGTTTTGCTGATTGTTTTCTGCTTTTACTTCTTTGTTATCAGTCTGTTCCTTATTTTCCTGATTGGTATTTTGAACCTGCTGATTATTCATATTCAGAATAGGAGTTTGTTTTGCTTTGTCTCCATCAGGCTTTTCCTTTTCTTCAGGCTTTTGCTGTCCATCCGGCTTACCACCTACACCTGTAAGGGCACCCAGCTGGTTCATTATTCCGGTCCTGAAGTTATCGGTATCCAGCTTGTCAGCATCCTTTTCTGCTTTATCTTCCGCCTTCTGATCCTGTTCTTTTGAGGTCCAGCCGCCTTTATGGGCACCTACTATACCGCCTTTATCTTTCATGGCAGCACCCCAGTTCTTGAACTTTTCACCAAGCTTATTGGCTCCGGTAGTAATACCGCTTGCTGTTCCTATAGCACTGAGAGCACCTTTACCGACTGCTGCACCGGCCTTTCCTGCAACGCTTGCAGCCTTACCTGCAAGGGACAAAGCCGAAGCTGCAATACCGCCGCCGACTTCTCCGGCAAGTACTGACTGGTAACCTGCCTGGTCTGAGAGGATACCGCCTATCATACCGTTTGCTTTTTCGCATGTCAGGCACATACCCATTACTATTACGTCTTTTGCAATAATATCCGAAGCACTATTCGAGAATATCATCAAGTTCGGACTGAGCACTACAGGAATCATTATCATAAGCACTCTTACTGCTATAACAGAGCCGAAAATTGAGAGACTCTGAATAATAAAGGCTGTGGTCCACTGTTTGAATTTTCCGCCGTCATCAAGAGGCATTACGGATATAAATGGAGGCGCTACTACATAAAGAACCATCATATTGAAGATTCTTGCAATGCAGTTAAACATCATCTTAAGGAATTCCTTAATGAGGAAGTATACGCCCAGAATATTTACAAAATGGTTCCAGGATGTAAGTCCGTAGGAGAAGTCATCGGTTACATCATCCCAGCTGTAAATATCCTTTTCTCCTACATAATACGGTCTTCTAAGCGCATCCTCAAAGGTTGCTCTATCTTCATTATATGAACTCGACATTCCTGTAGATTCATCATCGTTTGAACCGCTGCTGCTTGTATCTGAGAAGCTGCAGGAAAGCATCATAACCCTTCCTAAGCTGGCTCCTGCATTTGCCATTGAATAGGTTCTGGTATATGACTTAAGTGGCTTAAAGCTTTCCTTGTTTGTCTTCATCATTTCAATGATATCGAGAAGAGCACTTGATATTTCTTCATTCTGAGTATCAAGGGCAACATTCTTATATATATCACCTGCATGATAAAGCCTTGTGAGGGCATACTGCCAGGAGGTTTCTGCACCTACATAGGAATAGTCAAATACCCTCTTTAGGTTAAGTTCCTGCATATAGGTTCTTATTTCATTGAAACAACTGTTTAAATTAAACCTGTTGTTATAACCCGGGCTGATTGCATGGCTTCCAATGGTGTCGAGAATCTTGAACATATTTGCAAAATCTTCGTCATCAAAGGTAATGGTTGAAGGACTGTTGATTTCTGCAGCATTGTTGAATAAATCATCAACTGCTGTCAGAAGGGTTGTTGTTCCTGTAATTGTGGCACTTACAATAGCAGTCATTAATAAAATCAGAAGAAATGATTTAAAAGTGTTAAGAAGAATCTGCCCTATTGTTGCCTTAACTTTTTCGCCTGTTGAGTCAAAGATCTTACGGATAAGTGCTGTAATTGCAAATCCAAAAGTAAGAGCAAAGCCTATGCAGGCCATCCCCCAATATACAGTGGAAATCAAATCATTGGAAAAGAATACATCCAGAAGAGTTGTTTCCTTATGGTTCAGATATACAGGAGTAATACCTGCGAAGGATCTGAACATTTTGTAGAGCAGGTCCAAAGCTCTGCATTCCAAAGTTTCTACCGCAAATAGTATCTTCCTTATGAACGCAAGCAATATTGCCGCTAAAATTACCGAAGTCATTATTAAATCTTCTCCTGTTTATCTTGTACGCATATTCTTTTTGCAGTAAATCATATAGCCCACTGCAAGAATGACAACTGCGGCAGCAAGGCCAACAAATACCCAAGCTCCGCCATCCAGAAATACTTTTACCGTAAAGTAATACGTGTTTCCGTTTCCGGCAGCATCTGTATACACAGCTGTATAGTCGCCGGCAATTTTTATTGGTTCTTCATAATCTATTATTTCTCCGTCATCCCTGGTTACAACAAGAGTGGAATCCTGTTCGATTTCACCAAAGCTAACGGCTTTTCTTGCTATTCCGTTTTCAACGCCGTACATTACAAGCTCAGGGGCAGTATGATCTATATATACATTAAGTTCTTCAACAACACCTGTTGCAGGGCACTTATATCTTACGCAGTACTGACCTTCTTCGGACATATCCACGTGTCTGCCTACAAAATTAAGCTCCTGACCGTCTTTTGTGGCCTTGGAAATATTAAAGATTCCCGGCACATCATAGCTGTAAACAAGACCACTGCGATCTCCGACTATGGTAAATGTAAATACCTGTTTGTCATCGTTTACGGTTCTTACTACATATACTCCGGGTTCTGTAATTCTGGAGTACAGATTGCTGTTTACTTCTTTTCCTTCTTTATAAATGATAATCTGAGCTGCAATTTCTGATTCAACAGAAACAATATCCGAAGTAATCATTCCGTCATATACATTGGTCTTAATATTTGTAAGCTCACTTGCGGACGTTGAATAAATATAAGTTTTACTGCTTACATCGTAAGAACATGAACCTGAAAGTGCTACGGTATTTGTTGTATATCCGGTGGAGGATTTAATAATCTCTCCGGTAAACTTATCAACCTCAAACACTTCCGTTGCAGCAAAGGAATTTGCAAAGGATGCAAGCAGCAGTATTAAACTGAAACATATTGCTATAATCTTTTTCATTATTCGCCCACCATAGCCTTATTTCTTGCAGCAACATCATAGAATACGTCATCTGCTCTGAATACGTTGGAACGCATTTCAGAAACATCCATTCTGCCCAGAGTATAGAACGGGCAAAGGTACGAAGGTGTATATTTTGTCTTAAGCGGGTAGTTACCGAAGGTTACGATAATTGCATTACCCGTTGATTTCTTATTATTAAGTTTCTGAAGTTCTGAAGGATAGATAAGAGGACGGGTTTGCATCTGATTGCTGATGGATACATCCCCTTCTTTTGATCCTGTGCTTGAGGAAGTAGATGTGGTTTTAACCGTCTTATTTCCGCAAAGCTCTGAGAACTCCTTACAGGTTCCAAGGTCGTTGGAACCGATGAACATTTTCATTGCACAGTTGGACTTAACGATATCTCCGCAGGTTTCTCCATACACGTTGTTAAGCTGTGAATAGGACTGAACAACCATGTTGAACCAGATTTTTCTGGAACGACCTACCGTAATCATCTTGTCGAACTTTTCAATCTTAGGCATATTTCCGAACTCGTCCATGATGAAGTAAACGTTTCTCGGAAGTGACAGGTCCTCTCTTGCAGAAGCAACCTTAATGAGAGCCTTGTAGATACTCAGGATGAAAAGGCTTGCAAGACCATGTCTTGTATCCTTTTCATCCGGAATCTTAATAAACAATGCGGTGGGTCTTGAAGCAAACTGATCTGCGTGGATATCTGTTGCGGATGTAAGTCCGCAAATACCACGGTCATTGAATATATTCAGCTTATCAAAGGTTATTGACATATAAGAGGAAAGAGTTTGATCTGCCGCAGCCAATACCTGGCGGGACAGAGTGTAAGCCTGTGAAAGCTGGCTTCTTCCTTCGAAATAGTTCTTAAGCTCTTTATACCCATCCGATGAATTTGTAAGAATTTTTGTTACATTAAAGAAGTTGAACTTCTCTTTTGTCATGCCAAGATCAGGATTGTCGGAATCCTCCAGCATGGCAAGACAGGTTGCAAGAACTACTGATCTTGCACCCTTTTCCCATAATGGGTCTTTGTCGTTTGTAATAGGACAAATACCTGAAACGAGGTCGTTCAGGTCTTCGTACATTTCGTCATATATTTTTTGTTTTGAAACAGAAACGTCGTCCCTGCAATGGGTAATATCCGCATATGCACGGCCGTTCCATTCAGCCCAAAGCTCTCCGGGTGCAGCAAGTCCATCAATTTGTTTAAGCTGTTCGTAAGCTTCCATGCTGTCCTTATGGAGTTTTATTCCCTTTCCTGCCTCAACGTATTCTCTGTACATATCCCAGATTCCGTCAAGAGGATTCCAGCGGGAAGATTCGTAGGTATCTCTTAAGTTAAGAAGAAGTACATCGTAACCTCTTGACTTAAGAAGCCCTGAATGAAGATCGAAAAGTTCTCCCTTTGGGTCTGTCATAATCATTGACGATCCGCAGGAGCTGGCAGCTAAAAGCTGAATCATTGGATTAATGAAGGTTGTTGTTTTACCGGAACCTGTGGAGCCGATAACCAGTGAATGGGCACCGCTCATAAGGGTTACTTCCAGTTTTCCCTTCTTATTTAATACAGCTCTAAGAGGAACACCATCTTTTTTCTGCTTTTCAATATTATCGTAATCAAAGGTGATGAAGGTTTCATCTCTTTCTTTATCCGTCATAAAACGGCTGTTTTCAAGAACTGAATCCTCAACATCTCCGTCGTTCTTGCCTTTTCTGAAGAGGTTTTCACCTGATTTGAAAATCTGCTTTCCAAACATTGGGATTCCTATCAAAAGAGCAATAACAAGACCGACTATCGGGGATTTGAAGCTGATTAACAGTTCAATCATAGGATCAAATCCGTTTCCGCCTATGAGATTTCCGATATTCAAAAACATTGCAAGGAAAATATAACCCACAAGCCAGATGCCTACTATGCATCCGAGTACAACGAGTATTTTCTTTGCTGCTCCGCTATCTTTTAGCCTGCCTAAAAACTTTTCCATTGTTATTCCTATTCAACTAACATTGACGAAAGGGTTGCACCAAGGTTTTTACTGTGCAATCCGTATAAGGTCGACTTGGCATCTCGGTATATGCTTACTGAATTCTGAGCACAGAAGCCTCCCATAAAGTATGCTGCACTTCCGTTCCCGACCTTTAACCACTGGGTACCATTATTAAGTGTGAACACATCTGTTCCATATTTTGACTTGATACTGCTTAGCAATACAGGGGAGTAATTAGTCTGTTCCGTAGACAGATTCGGACTGAATCCAATTCCCACAAAGCTTCCGTAATCCGATTCAAAACGGGAACATTCATCAATATTCAGATATGCTCCAAAAACAGCAGAGCCATGTACCAGCATTGTTGAGCCGGACTCAAGTGAAACGCCCGTATTATTCGCTCGTTGCAGCAGGCATCCCGTATTTTCTACAAGGAGCAGTCCTCCGTTTTTAACAAGAACCGCGCCTGAAGGGAAACCCGGCGAGCTTGACTCGTTTCCTATCGGATCCATGTCAAGAACGCCCTTTACAATTAAAGTACCGCCGTCAACAATAATCATGCCGTTGTTATAGCACTTACCGTCAATAACAAGAGTTGAACCTTGCTTTACGGTTATCTGTGCGGACCTGGCAACCATTTTGCCGTCCCATACGGTAGTTTCCCCAACTGTAAGGGGTTCACTGCTTGTTTCCATAGCAACAGAAACAGGTTTTCCAAGGAACAGCATGAATCCGGCCTGATAGATATCGTTCCACATTATTTCTTTTTCAGAAGAAATGGTACGGCCTCCATGGTGATTAAATATTCTGTCATTTACACCAGGGATATTATATAGGGGATGTAATAAGCCAATCAGATAATCATCACGTTCATCAAAATCAAACTCTTGACCTGCTGTGTGATAGTCATATTCTCCCTGAATTCTATGGAAAAAGTAGAAACTGATATCGGTCATTGTATCTACGCTGCAGGCACCACGGGCTCTTGCACCGGATATGTTATCCACATCGCAGAATCTAAACTCCGAATAAGCAGCGGCATGCCATGCTACTCCGTACCAGCTAAGGTTTTGCAGCCAGATGCTTTTTGTAAGCTGATTATCCTTTGCCATGCGCATGGCAAATTTATAACAACTGTTATCCGAATCCCATCCTCTGTACTTAATGAAAGGGGTGTTCATACCGGTTCTGGTGGTAAATGTGGTAGTAGATGTTGTTGGAGCACTTGCCCCGCAATTTACCGGCCAGTCTGCACAGGAAAATTTCTCATTATCATCTACCCTTGGAAGATAATAATTGCCGTTTCCGTCTACACGGTATCCGTCAATATAATATTTCCCGGTAGTACCCTTTTTCTCAATGGGGACAATAAGACATCTTACCCAATCGGTATCGGTTTTATAATCTTTATCGCCCTTTAATGCAGCACCATCTAACCAATTTTTAAGGTCGTCGTTGGTTTTTATTCTGGTCCATTCATAGCCCTCGGTTGTAGAGGTGGTATCTGCAAAACAAAGTGAGTTGGCGCCAAGAATCATTACTATGCTCAGCACAAGGCAGACAAGCCTTGATAGTCTTGTCTGTCTTGTACCTACCTTTATAGTTAAATTCTGATTTTCCATTACTTATTAGTTGTTAGTTACTGTCTGAAGAGTTGTCTGATACTGGGAAGCCCACTTTGTCATTACTGGGAGCAGCAGGTTGAGTACTACGATAAGAACGAAGATCAGTACGAAACCGATGATAGCGCTCTTAAGGTGAGCCTTTGCCTTTTCTCTGTCCTGTGGTTCTTCTGCTCTTGCATACTTAACGCCAAGGAGTACGCAGTAGAGAGCACCTACAGCACCAACTACAAGAAGTACTGGTCCTAAAATTGCATTGAGAAGGTCTACAACCGGTGCAACAACCTTAGCAAAATCAGGATCTGCAGCGAATGCACAAGAGATGACGGACATAACCATCATCATAGCCATTACAATTGTTCTGAGATTTGTTTTCTTTGTTAAGTTTTTCATTTTTTCCTCCTATGAAAAATCAGTTAAAAATTTCTATATCAACATTATAATATAAAAAGCGTTTCAGTAGTGTTGGTATCTTTCACTGTCAAGTTCTGCATTTGTAATTTCCGACCAGGAATACTGACTCATGAATTCTCCCTGGTAAGAGTTAATGGCAACAGCATTGCCTGCCATAAAATCGTAGAAATCACATTGCACTTTTGAGCTGTTAACACCTATTTTACCTCTCTGGACCACCAATACGTCAGTCAGGCCCAGTCCATTAAAGGTGTCCACCATATCTTTTCTTATTCCTCTTAAATAGGACTCGTGATCCGCATCATCATCCCATACATTGAGCATGATTTCCGCGTTGGAACACAGGGCACCCCGGCGGCTTACGATATAGGCAAGAACTTCCTTGGTTTTATCGTATTTAAAATGAACGGGGGTGTCATTAAAGAAACATTCAAAGTTGCCAAAACATTGAAATTTCAATCCGTTTGAGCTTTTTATACTTTCCTTTTCCGGACCGTTTAGTAACTTTATTGCTTCTATTTCCGCCTTTACTTTTTCTGCAGTTACAGGCTTTTGAACATAACCGTTGGCGTGAAGATTGAAAGCAGCTCCCATATATTCGTCGTAACCTGTTGCAAATACTATATGTGCACCCGGTTTAACGATTTTTATGCTCTGAGCGAGTTCAATTCCTGTCATTTTTGGCATCTGAATGTCAAGAAATGCTATATAAAAGTCATTTTCCCTGGCATACTCAAGAGCCTTAATAGGAGACCTGAAGCTTACAATTTCAGCCTCCGGCTCTGCTTCTTTAATTGTTTCAACCAGGATTTCAAGACCCAGTCTTTCGTCGTCAACCGCTAAAATCTTCATTACTTTAATAAATCAGTTGCCTTAATGTCTATAGCAGGAACGGTAATCTCAACTGAATCTACAAGTTCTTTTACCTGCTCTCCTACTCCGTTAAGTCCAAGTCCGTTAACATCAACCCCGTCCGGAAGTTGCACAGAATTAAGTAAGTCCTTAACCTGGCTGCCAACATCATTGAAATCAATAGTGGTAAGGTCTTCAAGTTTAATATTCTTAAGATCATCCAGAGAAAGGTTCTGAAGGCTTGAAATTGCAGCCTGAACGTCTCCTCCGATAAGCCACTTAAGAAGCACTGTTCCTTCAGAAAGATTCTGGAAAATCTGAATGTTCATCATTCCCGCAACTCTTACTATAATGATAAGAATTACTATGGCTTCAATTGCGCCCAGGATAAAACCGCCCAGGTGATTTGCCCATCCCACAATGGAAAAATTAGCAACCTTATCCAGTATATTTTTGATTATAGTTAAAACAAAGAGTGCAATGGCTGTAATTACACCTAAAACCGCCAGATGCGCTACTTTTTCAACCATAAGCTTTGCCTTAAGCATGGTTACAGCCTTTAATTTCTGAACCATTTCTGCATCGCTGTAGTCTGTATCTTTTAAATTAATCTTAAATTCGTCTGCCTTTTCGCTGTCAAAACCGCTTAAAATGTTGTTCCAGGCACCGGCAAAGGCTTCGGCAACACTGCCCTCTCCGCTTTGAGCCTGGGCCACCTGTTTATCAAATTTTTCTTCTACCTTTGGGCCATAGCTTTCCCAGTAATAATTTGCAATCTGGGGAGACAGCATCTTTGCACCAACAAGACCTATTGCCAATGCAACGATAATAATTGCCACGGATGCAACAGACTGGAAAAGTCCTGCCTTTGCCCTTAATGCGGCAACAAGCAGAATAAATACCAGAAAAATAATATCTATTACCAGTGGGCTTATTGTAGTAGTTAATTTATCCATTTATTCACCTCATTATACTGATGGACCTTGAGCTTGTTTTTCAACTTCTTCCTTTTTCTTTTGCTTTTCTGCAGGATGAGCGGTTTTTTCGATTTCTTTCCGCTTTTCGTTCAGCTTCGAATTGATCTTTTCAGCCTTTGTTGTAAGTGCTTCCTGAAGTTCCTTTTCACTTGCCTTGTCGTACATAGCTTTGAATTCAGGGCTGTTCATTATTTCCTGCTGTCTCTTACGGAATACCTTCGGATTATTGAGCATTTTATTTGCTTCCATTTCATTATCTGGACCGCCCATTTTTTTAAGCTGCTCTGCAGCAAGGGTAATCATCTTTGCAGCAATATCTGCCTTAAGATCATCCTTTTGGTTCGGAAGGTTCTCTGACGGCTTCTTGTTTTCGTTTACAGCATCGGACATATGGCGAATCTTTGATACTATATCAAATCTTGCATTACGCTTGCTGTTCATACCCTTTCCTACAGTGGAAAGATAGTACTTATCTGCATAGGTAGCAAGATCTGCCATCTGCTGTTTTACATCCATGTAGCCGTTGCCTTTTCTCTGAAGTCTTAAATTGGCAACAGTAAGGCATTTCTTGAAATCCTGAAATTCCTTTGATGTTTTATGTTCTGCCCCCATTGCATCAAGCTGCTCTTTCATAGCCTTGATTTGCACTGCAAGGTCTGCCCTTACCTCCGGACTTACAAAACCTGAAGTTACCCGGTTTTGTCTGGACTGGGCCTTTATTTCCTCCATTATATTATTTCGTTTTCCCTCAACACGAAGATCTTCAACCTTGGCGTTATAAGCCTTAATAAGATCCGTTCCTGAGGACTTAACTGCCGCATTGGCTAAAAGCTGTGGGTTTGGAGTCTTGTTATGGTTTCCGTACAGAGTCTGGAAAGCAGCGGTCTTCATGTGAGCTTCAACCTGCTTTTCCATTTCTCTTGGATTATGAAGTATTTCATTTGCCTGACGCACAAGATCAGGATTATTGGATTGAGCATTGATTTTTGCCAGGGTCATGACCGACTTTGTGGCAATATCAAGTCTTTGCTTATCTTCAACGCTTAATTTTTTCTCAAATGCACTGTTATCTTCTTTGACGCATTTTCCTATATTCTGAACGTCCTTAACAACATCCTGAAAACCAAGAGTTTGCTTGGAAGCTTTTTTGTTTACATTTGTATGATAAATTTCGGAAGCTACTTCTGCAAAATTCGACATCTTTTGCTGGAAGTCCTTCTTGCTTGTTGACTTCTTAAGGCTCTCAATGGTTTCATCGCAAAGCGCCTTAAAGCCCTCAAGAGTGTCTTTATCGTTTCTTCTTGGATGAATATTCTTAAGCTGCTTTTGCACCTCTTTTAATGCAAATATTGCATCGTTTTTTACCTTTGGGCTAATGAGTTTATCACGTACGGCCTCAGGCTTAGGAGCCTGATCCTCTCCTCTGGTAACCTTAACGGTTTTTGTGCCGTCAGGCTTTACCATGTACAGCGGCTTATCACTTAAATACTCGGATGTAACGTAATCTATTCTGTCCCACGGCTTATTTCCTATGGAGAAAGGCATTGCCTCATCATCCTTAATAAGGCCGGCAGACAGCAAATCATCAAGCTTTGGTTCTGTTGTAAACAAACCTTTGAAGCAGTCTGACAGGGTTTTATCTACCTGAAGAGATGCTTTGATTGGGTGCTTTTCAAGGGCGGCAAGCTGTGCCATCTGTTCCTTGTTTTCCTTGTCAATCAAGGTGTTTTCGGATAAAGAACTTACCACATGCATCTGGGCTCTTTCTTCTGCAAGCTCAGGATCGGAAAAGTATTGAGGACGCATATGCATTTCCTGCATCAGTGTGGATTTCCAGCCCCTTTCAGCCATAGCTTCAGGGCTCTGATCCTTAACCAGCTCCGCACCAAGATCAGGTTTATTATCTATCTGGTTTGGCTCGGGTTGCTTTGCTATCTCGCACTTTGGACCGTCTGCAGTAATCTGAACAGTCTTGGAAAAGTCTCCATCTTTGGGCACAAGCCCAAGCTTGCCTATTTTGGCAAGCTGATAAAGCTGCTCGATTCTGTCATCGGAAAGATTATCAAGAGGCATTGCTCCTTGCATAAATTTCTGGGTCTCGCTAAGACCTTTGTCGATTTTTATGCCGCCTGTGTGAAGAGCCGGACCCGGCTTTGCATTAAAACCGATACCCATATCCATCAAGAATAATGAGCTGGCCGGATTTTTAATGTCGTATTTCTGAGCTGTTAATTGTGTTTTAAACTCTTCATACCACTTTTTTGCGTTTTCGTTTCCCATTATATTTCCTCAGATCTTCCTTACTGTTTATTATCCGTTTTATATGCTTTTTGTCCGTCTTTCGGCAGAGTTACCAGGGATACAGTGCCCTTTCCAACTTCACTTGTAACACTTAAATTTCCGTGGCACATTATCTTTATTCTGCTGTTAACATTGAATATGCCGATGTGTGATGATGCATGATTGTCTTTAAAGCTTCTTGCATCAAAGCCCACCCCGTCATCCTCAATTTTGATATAGTAGTTTTCAGAATCACTGTAAGTTGACAGTTTAACTGTTCCGCCTTCCTCCTTTTGGGTAATGCCGTGCTTTACGGCATTTTCAACCAGAGGCTGAATGCTTAGAGCGGGAACACAAAAGTCATTCTCTTTAATATCGAATTCGAAGTTTAAATCATCTCCGAAACGAAGTTTTTCCATTTTTAAATATGCGTCTATATGTCTTAATTCCTCTTCAATGGGAATTGTTTTACTATCCCGTAAAGAATTAATATTATCCCTCAAATAACAAGAAAAAGTATTGAGGGCATCCTGGGCAAGGGCAGGATCTTTTCCTATTAAGTAATAAATGCTGTTAAGCGAATTATACATAAAATGCGGCTGCATCTGGCTTATAAGAAGCTTAACCTTAGACTCCGAAAGCTCCAACTCATCGTCTGCAAGCTCTTTAGTACGAATAACATGAAGGTTAGTGTACAAAAGAAGCAGCGAGATAGTACCGCTTACATAAGATATACTTTCGGGCAAGCCCCAAAATGACATAATCAGAGTTGCGGCAGGGAAAATCTCGTATGAAACTAAAGCATACATTTCTGAATTATTCAGGCTCTTTCTGCAGCTGATGATAAGCATCAGGTCAAACATCAATATCAGAAGAGGCGCAATAATCAAAACCAGTACGGCTTTTGTTGTTGTGTATTCCCCGTCTCCAACATAATCGAAAAACCAGGGAACAGGCTGAATAACTCCAACAATGTAAATTAATGCAGTTGCCCCGCAAAGGAAGGCGAACAAGTATAAAATATCCCTTTGCACATAGGTTCTTTCATTAAGAAAGCCGAACAGGAAATAGTTAAACCAAAACAGCCCCAGGGACATGAATACAAATGAACCGACAGCCAGAATCTTTAAGGCAATTATGTTATCGGGGTTTCCCATAAGAAAGTAACTGCACATATCCAATGAGACCATAACAAACTGAAAAGCCGCCAATCCAAGAAAATACTTGGCATGGGCTCTCTTTATTAAACCTTCACGAATGATGGATGCCATTAAAATCATCAGCACCAGCAATGCAAAGGCCTCAATGCCTATATCAAATCCGTAATATCCCCGTAGTACCTGAAGCTGCATTACTTTCCTATAGCCTTTTGCTTTACTTCAATCTTAGGTTCCTGCTGAATACTATACAATTCAGAAATCAGAGATTCTCTTCCGCTTGTAGCAGATTTAAACTTAATTACTTTTTCGTTGACTTCCTTGAGAATCTTGCTGTTTTCAAGCTGTCCGTTTTTATCAACCTTTAATGTATTGAGCTTTTCTACAGCTTTAAGGCCTCCTTTGATGGTTTTGCCCATGGATGTAACTTTCTCTGCAAAGGCAAAGTGCTTTTCTGTAAGTCCGCAGTTCTTTATGAGCTCTTTTTTGCCTTTTATATGCTTTAAAATATCCTCAGTGTAAATTGACCACTGCATTGCAATGTCATCGGAAGGTTCTTTTGCAAATCCTGTGCAGGCAACAAGCATTGCATCCCCTAATATTTTTGCATAAAGCTTGGGATCGCCCTTCTTGAAGCTGGAAATAGCTTCCTTAGCCTGAAGAATACCCTGATCTCTGATTTTATCGTAATCTATTTTCTTTCTTCTTGTATCTTTAAATTCTATTTTCTGACCGGATTCCTTTACCATGTCTTCTTTTGCTTCTTCGTCGAATTTACGGACAAGAGCATCCATATCTTCTCCGCAGGCGCAAAATGCAAGATTGGAGAACTGGTCTTCGCTTACATCTACCGCAGCAAGATCTTCTTTTAATTCTTCGTTTTCCGGTGCAGATAAATCCACTTTAAAGAATTCCTGCATCTTCTTAGAACTTCTTTCTGCAACTTCTACCGCAATGGCCATTTTCGCAACTTCTTCCGGAAGTTCTTTCTTTTCCTTGGAAGTAAGTCCGTTTACGATTGAATCAAAAATCTCCTTCTGGAGTTTTTGCCGATTCTGAAGGTTTTTCATTTCGTACTTAACAGCAAGGAAGTATGCATAAGCAGCTTCCATTGCCTTGGCATTTTCCCTTTCACGTTCTTTTTCTTCCAGTAAAATGGCTTCTCTTTCTTCGTTCGTTAATGTTGAATTCATTTTGTCCTGCTTTCGATTAAATTAAATTTGCAATTACATAAAACAGCGGCATATGCAGCATGTATATTATCAATGAATTTCTGCCGCAAAAGCAAAGCAGCTTTGCAACCCGGCTATCCTTGCACTTCCATTTGAGCAAGGATTCTTTGTTTTTATAAAGTCTTTTACCAAGCTGGCCTCCCAGAAGGAACCATCCCAGATGAGGGCAGATTGGAAAACAATCAAAAGTATAAAAGGGATAAGGCCTTAAACCTAAGGGGAACAGCCACTGACTTTCCACTCTTACATTAAGGAGCCAGTAATACCCAAGCCCTATAATGACAATGGCCAGCAATAGTTGTATCCAGTCCGGCAGCTTTCTTAATGCACCATAGGCTATCATTGCAAAGCCTATCATATGGAGCACGCCCCACTGAATTCGAATGGTTTCGTTATCAAGGCCGCTTAGGAATATTGCAAAACTTGCTATTGTCAGCACAAAGCCGCATCCAAGAACAACAAAGCCTCGTTTGTAATTGTTCTTTGAACTTAGGCTGGCACACAGTCCGGACAGGAACACGAAAAAGGTTCCTCCGTATTGTTTTATTCCGTACCAGAACGGACTCCAGGTGATAATCAAACTACTGTTGTGATCTAAAAAGTAAAAGGCATGGAATATAAGGACGCAAATTATTGCTATGCCTCTGGCAGCATCCAGTTCCCATATTCTTTTCTTTGTATCTAGTTTCATATGTATATTTTAATATATAAGTGTTTCAAAAGTGTTTGTAATTTGAAAAATCGGCAGAAAAGCTGCCGATTTTACTTTTTTTACCATAAAATTGCGCCGGTATAGGCTATAGTGCCCTCTCCGTAGTAATATTTGATATTATTATCCTTACAAAGCTGTGTAATGAAGATTCCGTAGCCTTCAAGGGCCTCCACCCTTTTGTCCGGAAGGCGGCAGGGCTCGGGTTTTGCGCATTTTTCGCAAACCATACATCCACCGGCACCAAGAGCCATACAGCCTGGAATTTCAGGCTTGAGCTTTGCATATAAAATGTTTATGCATTTGCGAAATTCCGCACCTGCTCTTGAATAATACTCAAAATCCATTTCATCATTTGCTCTTCCCACAATCTGAACGAGTATTCCGTTTTTAAAGCCTTTAAGCTTGGCTTCATTTTCCTCCAGGCTTCCATGGGGAGGACAACCCCAGTTTTTGCCGAAAGCATGACATTTATCCGTTGCACAGGTATCCATAATACCTTGATTCGGAGTTAAAGTCTGGGTGTTTAGATCCTCTGCATAATCAAATCCGGATTCTATTGCAAGTTTTTTAATTTCCTCTTTGTTCACGCTTATACCTCTTTAGCATAGCAATCGTTGCATAAAGACCCATGGCTGTTGAAATAACACTCTGCACAATAACATCCAGTGGAACCTTTATCAGTCTTTCAAGAGGAATAGCCGGAGATATTGCTGCCGGAAATTCCGTATATTTAGACCCCAGGAAGAATATTGCTGCGAAAA
>DCHA01000062.1 GCA_002315535.1 Firmicutes bacterium UBA1764
CCATTCCAACTGTCTTCTGAAGATCGATGATATGAATACCATTTCTCTCTGTGAAGATGCAGGGAGCCATCTTAGGGTTCCATCTTCTTGTCTGGTGTCCAAAGTGACAACCAGCCTCTAAGAGTTGTTTCATAGAAATTACAGACATAAAAAAACCTCCTGGTTATACTTCCACAAACGGCCTATGTCTAAGCACGTAAGACCCACCGGAGTTTTAGCCCTAGTGACAGCCACCTATCGTGCAACCGCTTGTGTGTGAAATAATTAATGCGCACGGAAAAAACCGTACGCATTATAATAACCCAAAATCGTTTAAAAATCAATGATTTTTTTAATAATATATTCAGAAATTTTCAGTCCGGCGACAGCCGGCATATAGGATATGCTCGGGATAATATCAATGCTGTCTTGAATCGGGCTTTCTTTTGAATATATAACATCAAAGCTCAGGCCTTCATCCCGGCTTTTCTTTCTTACAGATCTCGCAAGTCTGTCATTTTCGGTCTGGTTTATATCACAAATCATATAGGAATCTGTGTTCATCTTATTGCCTGTGCCCATCGAACATATTATTGCCGTATTTGCAAACTTAGCATACTTAATAAGAGCAAGCTTTGCGTTAACGTCATCTATACATTCCGCAATATAGTCCCATTTAACAAGATTAAGATCGTTAATATTTTCCGGAGTCAGCTTGAAATCATATACATCAAGCTTGCAATCAGGGTTAATATCCTTTGCCCTTTCTGCTGCAGCCTCGGTTTTCTTCTTTCCAATGGTAGAATCAAGAGCAAGTATTTGCCTGTTCTTATTACTGATATCTACCGTATCGAAATCACAAAGCCCAAGCTCTCCGACTCCCGCTCTGATCAAGGCCTCAAAGACATATCCGCCAACACCACCCAGTCCGACGACTAAGACCTTTGCTTTCTTTAATTTTTCAAGGTTTTCAGAGCCTATTAAAAGTTCAGTTCTTGAATACATATTTCCTCAAATACTACAATTTTATAAAAAACCGAGCGATTTGCTCGGTTTCGTATTATTATTCCTCTTCTTCATCATTTCTCTTATAAGAGATATATGATTCGGAAATTTCCTTGGTTGCAATGCTAAGCGGCTTATCATTGTCAGCAAGTGTAAGCTGAGGCTTGCCGTCTGTTAAATCTCTTGCACGCTTTGCAGCCATAATGCAAAGAGTATATTTGCTGTCAACCTGTTCCTTTAATTTATCAATAGCTGGGTATAAAAGCATTTCTTATTCCTCCTTATATTTGTCGATAATTGCTTGCGGATCTATAATCCTATATTCTTCGCCTTCTCCGGAAACAATCCTTTCGACTCTTTCAACGGCGGCATTAATTTCATCGTTCACCACATAATAATCGTAATTTACGATTTCTGCAATCTCTTTTTGAATATCTTTCTCTCTATTTTTTATTTGCTCAACACTTTCGCTGCCTCTTCCGAGAAGTCTTTCATGCAAAATCTTCAGATTTGGAGGTAAAACAAATAGCAAAATTGCATCAGGATAAAGCCTTTTAACGTTTAATGCACCCTCCATTTCAATATCAAGAATGATATTGGTGCCGCTGGCTATCTTTTCAAGGATTTGCTTCTTAGGAGTTCCGTAAGATCTCTCAAACTTATGAACATATTCAAGGAAGCCGTCCTCATGGATTGTTTTATCAAATTCCTCTTGGCTGACAAAGTAATAATTAACTCCATCAACTTCGCCTAGGCGAGGCGCTCTGGTTGTCATTGAGACAGAAAAAGAATATCCGTCTTTATTAATCAGCTCGGTTAAAATCGAGCCCTTTCCGGCGCCGCTGGGACCTGAAATTATTATTAATTTACCTGGCATAAATTACTCCAAATTCTGAACCTGTTCGCGTATTTTTTCAATTTCTGCCTTAAGAATAAGGACTTTATTTGTAATATTAATATCGTTGGCCTTTGATCCTATAGTATTGGATTCTCTGTTCATTTCCTGAACGAGGAAGTCCAGCTTCTTTCCTACGGATTCTCCGCCATTATTGATTATTTCAACGAGCTGAGCGCAGTGTGATTTAAGTCTTACGAGCTCTTCTGTAATATCAGATTTGTCGGCAAATACAGCTGCCTCAGTAAGAATTCTATCCTCAGGTACCTGAGCTTCCTTTCCAAGAAGATCAGCAATGCGATCCTTCAGCTTTTGCATGTATAAAACCTTAACCTCAGGAGCATATACTTCAATTTCATTTCTTGTATTAAGAATGGTATTGTTTCGCTCGAGAATATCCTCTGCGAGCTTTGCCCCCTCAACCGATCTCATACTGTCAAAGTTTTCAAGTGCCTTGCAAACCGCAGCCTTAAGACAATTCATTATTGCTTCTTCATCTTCGATTTCCGGAGTTGATTTAATTACATCAGGCATCAATGCAATCATGCGAAGATCGGCTTCTCCGGACATCTGAGGAATAAGATCCTTAAGCTCACTCAGCTTTTCATAATAAAGCTTTGCTAGATCGGCATTAAGCTGGAGATTGGTTTCATCAGCATCAGCATTTACAAGCTGAATGCAAACATCAATCTTACCTCTTGGGGCAGTCTTCTTAACAAGCGCCTTAATAGGCTCCTCAGCAAAAGCATATCTTCTGGGCATCTTAACGGTAATGTCGCTGTATCTGTGATTTACAGATTTAATCTCAGCAACAATACTGCGTTTTTCGTCAGAGTACTCGCCTCTGCCGAATCCGGTCATACTTTTAACCATATTAAATTCCTTTCCAAAGCACGCAAATTACTAAAACCATCGATTTCGTGCTATACTGTATAAGATTTTAACACAATTATTGGAGAAATAATATGTCTTATGACGCAATACTTGCCGGACTGATCGCAAAAGATCTGCAAAACGAGCTTTCCGGAGCTAAAATTGAAAAGGTTCAGCAGCCGGAAAACGATGAAATCCTGCTTCAGCTGCATTGCATAAACGGCAGAAAAAAGCTTTTAATCAGCCTTGCCCCAAGTGGCAGCAGAGTTCATTTTACAGAGCTAAGCTATGAAAACCCACAGGAAGCTCCTAATTTTTGCATGCTTTTAAGAAAGCATATACAAGGCGGCAGAATTAATTCCGTTACAAGTGTAGAAAATGAAAGAATCACATATTTTGACATAGAAACAGTCAATGAAATGGGATTTAGTGTCAATAAAAGACTGATTGCCGAAACTATGGGCAAGCACAGTAATCTGATTTTAATTGATATGGAATCAAATAAAATAATTGATTCCATTAAAAGAATATCAATAGATGTTAACAGATACAGACAAATCCTCCCCGGAGCAATTTACGTTGCACCACCCGCAGGAAGCCCTGAGTATCTGGAGAAAATAAAAAGTAAGATTATCAGTGATGAAATAACTCCTATTGTATACTTGGAAAATAATATTCCAAGAGATGTATATGCATACAAATTGAGCAATTATGAAGGTCTTGATTGCCTTTTATTTGACAGTATACACAAGGCACTTGATTATTATTACTCTCATAAAAAAGAAACTAATAAACAGATGCAAAAAGCAGATAACATGCTAAGAAGCGTTAATAATCTTTTAGATAAACAGCTTCTGAAAAAGCAGCGTCTGCTTGAGGATATAAAAAAATCAAACGAATCAGATATATACAGACTTAAAGCTGAACTGCTAAATGCCAATCTGCATTTATGCAAGCCCGGAGACAAATCGGTTAAGGTTATTTCGTATTATGACGGTACGGAAATGACTATTGAGCTTGACGAAAAAATCAGTGCTGCTAAAAATGCTCAAAGCTATTACAGAAAATATGCGAAGTTAAAATCATCAGCAAAGGAAAAGATGATTCAGCTCGAGGGATGCGAAAAGGACATTGAATACCTGGAATCCGTAATGGGTATGATTTCTATCAGCAGCAGCAACGAGGAATTAGATTTAATCAGATCAGAACTTGCTGAGCAGGGGTATATAAGAATACGAACTGCAAGTCAAAGAAATAAAAAAGCAAAACCAAAGCCCAGAAAATTCACACTTAAATCAGGCTTCGATATTTATGTCGGCAGAAATAATACAGAAAACGATTACATAAGCATGAAATTAGGCCAAAAGACAGATTACTGGCTACATACAAAGGATATTCATGGATCACATGTATTGCTGCAGACTAAAGGCATAGAGCCCGATGCTGATACTATATATGAAGCGGCCTCAATTGCGGCATGGTTTTCAAAAGGCCGTGAATCAGAAAACGTCCCGGTTGATTATGTACCATTAAGATATGTAAAGAAACCAAATGGCGCAAAACCAGGCATGGTTATATTTACAAATAACAAAACAGTCTGGATTAATCCGTATAATCCAGAAGAATAATATGCGACCCGGCTCCGGCAACCGGGTCTTTTTTGTCTTAAGTGCCAATATCCTTTCTGATTTATTTATTACCGGAGCTCAAGCTCCCAAGCACTTAGGAAGCTTAATATATCTTTTTCATTCATTATCTTTTTTGTATTTTCATCCCTGAGTCTATCTGATATTTCCGGATAGCCCAAGCTGTCAGAAAGCTCACATAATCTTTCAAAGAAGCTCTCGTTTGAATAACCGGGTGATAATACAATTTTATTATCAGCATTAATAAAAAGCTTATCCATATCTATGCATATAGAGCTTTCATTTATCAAAAACCTTGATACCGCTACCTTAGCCTCAACAGTTTTTCTGATAATTGATAATGCAAGGTAAAATGAATCCGTAACGCTTGCTCTTTTGAAAGTATTAATAAAATCGATAACTTTCGTAAGTCCACTGCAATCAAAGAAATAATTATCTCTGTTTTGCTTTAAGCTGCATAAATTATCACATCGATCCAAGCACCAAATATCTAGCTCATATTTTTTAATATTATCTACATTACATTCTATTATGTTCATATTATTGTCCATCGTGGTTACACCAATAACACTCTGTATATCCCCTATTTATTGCATCCGATTTAGTTATCCTTTCAGTCTGAAGTGATTTGGTTGTTCCTGCCTTCATGGTTCTGCAAAATTTAAAATGATATTTTGGCTGCTCTTTTTCATTTCCTTCATTTTTAGGGAAAATATATACATATTCTTTATCATATAAATCCTTAGACTCCCCAATATAGGTTCTGTACGGCATGTCCATTATTGCAAGCTTTGACTTAAGGAAGGCTCCGGAAAAAGGAAACTTAATACTATATGTGATTGGATAGGTCTGGACATAATCTATGCTGACGCCAATTGAAGAATCATTTACACTTTTGCCAAGACTTATATCAGACCCGAAGACCCCGACAGTGCAAATTCGTGACTCCGCATCAAAATACCCTCGTTCTTCTATACCGATAAAATTAATTACCTGGAGCATCATTCCAAGTGCAATTATAAATAAAGGCAAGCATATTGCGGCATCAACCATCAATGAGCCCCTTTTATGTCCAGCTATGATGCTGGGTATACAAACCGTTTTTTTCGCCTCTTTTGTAGCGAGCGGTAATATCAAAGCTGTAAGCATAGTCTTTAAAATAGAATCCATTACCTATCGTAAGCTGCATAACATCCATTACTCTTAGATACATAGTCTTTGACGAAGACATAACAAATAGCATAGCGCTGAGATAATTCCTTAGCTGAAGCTCATCATTCATAATCTGATCCGTTTCTTCCATTGCTCTCATTATGGCTTCGAGCCAAAGTATAGGGTCTTCTATTTCTTCTACACAATTAATAAGACATCTGATTGCAAATATGGTATTCCAGCAAGAGCTCTCGTTTTGCGAAGCTGTTACTCCGCCAAATACTACATATTCTATTTCATTAATCGTAAGATTAGACATCACATACTGAGTTGCAAATAAACCGGAGCCAGGAGTATAGGACGAATCAAGCCTGGATAGTACAAGCGAAGGGTTTAAGCTTGATGAAGAATATGCTATTTGAGAAGGAAGATATGTGCCTGAAAAATAGCTAAGCCCTTCTTTTTGATTGTATTTTTTAACAATACTTTTTTTTCCTAGCGCGGCAAGTTGATCTTTGAATTCAAGATAATATAAATCACTTGAATCACCGGTTTCAACTAACACAGCCTCAAGCTTTAGATGTATAAAACGATTGATACCATCAATAGATTCGGAAATATAATAGTGAGCTAAATTAGAAAGTCTGCTTGTATCGTTTTTAAATGCAAGCACTCCAAAGCTATCATGAAGCTCCTTATTACATTCAGTAAGAACGGATGCTCCGGCATTTGAAGTAACTATAGTAGCAAGAGAATCAGCAGAACGATCCAGAGATATTGTGATAAAAAGTATCATTACAGTCATAATTGACGCAAAAATCATCACAATAAAAACTGAGGTAAAGCCGTCCTTTTTCGTATTGCTCATATTTTTCAATTATTTCGATTTTATGATTTTCGGAATTTTCCTTAACCTGAGTATATAAACTCATTGCGGTATTGATAGATAAAATTGAGACTGCAATAACTAAGGGAAGTAAGATTGCAGCCTCAATAAGGGTCGAGCCCATCTTAGAATGTAAACGAGCTTTCATTAAGGCCCCCAAAAACGTCTTTAATGAAATCTCCTATTTTCTCTCTAAAGATGAGCCCCGCAGCTATAGCGATGGCGATCAGAATGGCAACTTGAACCATTTCCATTCCGGCTGAAAAGAATTGTTTTCTTTTCGAAATTAATAAATTATTCATTTTTAGTCCCCTTTTTGACTTACATTTAATCCCTGTTATAAATTTACATTATTAACACTCTATTGTCAATACATTTTTTAACTTTTTTAGAAATTAATTTACACAAGAAAAAAAATCGGCGGGGTCGCCGATTTATTTATGACTGGATTTAAATGAAACGAAAATCGTGTAGAGCTCAAGGCGCCCCGCAATCATTAATACCGCAAGAAGGCACTTTGAAAACGACGAATAAAACGCAAAATTACAGCTTGGTCCAACCAGATTAAATCCCGGACCAATATTACTTAATGAGGACACTACTGATGATAAGGCTGTCAGGATGTCAACATTATCAAGACACAAAAGGAAGCTTGCCCCTATTGCCGTAAACGCATAAAGACCAAAGAAGCCACAGCAATCAAGCGCAAGGTCATCATCAATAATATTCTTTCCCAATCTAATCGGAACAATGTTATTAGGATGAAGCTTTCTCATTGCCCCTCTTTTAAGAAGCTTAAATAAAAGCGCAATTCGAATGACCTTTATTCCGCCAGCAGTAGAGCCTGCACATCCACCAATAAGCATTAATATGAAAATAATGAACTTACAAGCCTCCGGCCAGAGATCAAAATCAGCAGTGCCATAACCTGTTGTAGTAATAATTGATACAACCTGGAAGAATGAGTATCTGAGAGAATCACCTATACCATAGTAATGATTAATTACAAGTATTCCACTGATAACTATGCTTGCAATGGCAATTATTCCGAGATAAATCTTTAGCTCTGCATCAAGAAAAGCTTTTTTAATCTTGCCGGTAAATATTAAAGCAAGATTTGAAAAATTGATGCCGCAGATAAGGATAAAGATTGCAATAATCATTTCAATAGCGACGCTGTTAAATGCCGCAACGCTGTTATTGTATGATGATAAACCGCCTGTACCAACTGATCCAAAGGTATGGATAATCGAATCAAATGGTGACATACCTGCTAATATGAGCAGAATAAATTCTGAAATAGTCAGTGCAAAATAAATCTTGTAAAGATTCCTTGCAACCTGATTAAAGGTAAAGCTATCCTTTCCAAGGCTGATTCCGCTGGTTTCTGCACGCATCAGGCGATGTCCGCCTATTCCAAGCTTTGGAAGGAGCGCAATTGTCATAACAAGAAGACCCATTCCGCCAAGCCAGTGAGTAAAGCTGCGCCAGAATAAACCCGCATGAGACATAATCTCTACATCAGTCAAAATAGTAGATCCGGTTGTTGAAAATCCCGAGGCAGACTCAAAGAAAGCATCAAAATAATTCGGAATATCGCCACTAAAAACAAAGGGCAATGCTCCGATAAGTGACATAGACATCCAGCTTGATGCAACAACTACAAAGCCATCTTTTATCCTGAGATTTTGCGTTGAGCTTTTGGGAATAATTCTAAATACCGCAAAACCAATAATAATTAATGCGGCGGCTAGAATCAGGTAAACCTTAGATACAAAGGTTTCATGATAAATCAGCCCTATTACTGCAGGCAGTATCAAAGCCGCGCCGACTATCATGAATACACAGGATAATATTTTAATTATCAATTTATAATTCATATTATAGTTCCTCGGCTCCGGTACCCTTTAATAAAGTCTGTAGCTCCGGAATCTGTGAAAGCACAGACATAATAACTATTCTATCGCCTGATTCTATTACGGTATCACCTTTAGGTGTGATCATATCACCATCTCTGAATAAGGCAGCGATAAGGACGCCGCTTGGTATATTTATATCTTTAATTTTTTTGCCTCTGATTGGCATGCTGTCGTTAACAGACAGCTCCATAAATTCTGCCTGCCCTTGAATAAGCTTTGAGAATACAACATTATCCTCTTTAATGGTTCTAAGTACTCTTGTTGTACAAAGCTCAACCGGATTAATTACGGTAAAATCACAGATATTATCAAGCATTGCTCCATAGCTTGCTCTTGATATCTTTGCAATTGAATTTGGAATTCCTCTTTGCTTTGCATACATTGCAAGCATATAGTTTTCTTCATCAACACCGGTGCAAGCAACAAAGGCATCCATTCCATCAAGCTCTTCTTCAAAAAGTAGCTCCATATCTGTTGCATCACCAAAAACAACCTGCGCCTTCTCTAATGTTCTTGCTATGAATTCAGCTCTGCTGCGGTTGTTTTCAATAATTTTAACGTTTATACCAACATTTAATAACTGTCTGGCGAGGAAAAGACTTGTTTTTCCACCGCCCGCTATCATTACATATTTAATTTGGTCCTCGGATACAGTATCATGCAGCCTATCTCTTAGATTTTTAACATTTAATCTTGAGCCAACTGCATAAATATGATCATTATCCTGAATAACAGTATCACCGTTTGGAACGATGATTTTTCCGCTGCGTGATATAGCAACAACGAGAAGTCCTCTGAACTCCGGATTGCTGTCTTTTACCGACATATCTATGATATTAGGCAGGCTTTCAGCCTCAAACTCAATTAAAGCCATACCATTTATCATCTTATAGCCTTCACCAAATGAGAATCTGTTTGTCAGGTTCTTAAAAATCTCGTTTGCGCACTCCATATCAGGATTAAGAACGGTATCAATTTTCATTGCTCTTTTTATAAGGTCAATCTGATCATACTGCTCTATACTTCTGACTCTGGCAAAACATTTCTTTACGCCAAGCTCTTTTGCAATAGCGCAAAGAACAATATTCATATTATCGCTGTTTGTACAAGAAATAAGGATATCGCTTTTCTGAATCTTGGATTCCTTCATGTTTGCAATATCCTCTGCTTCTGCAGCGATACATCTAATATCAAGTCTACTTGTTAGTTTTTCAATTACGTCAGGATTGTTATCAACAACTGTAACATCGTGATCACTTGCAACAAGTGCCTGCGCAATGCTTACGCCCTGCTTTCCTGCTCCTAAAATACTAATTTTCATATTTAATCTCCATATAAAATACTAGTATTATTTTATCACATTTGCATCAGCGCCGGAGCACTACAAATAACAATTAATGAAATAAGGAGCAACATTAAAGGAAAGCATAGCTTTGTTTCCGCTTCTTTCGCTTTTGACTTTGCAATACTCAGTCTTGAATTTTGCAATTGTTCTCTTTCTTTATTAAGCTTATCTGCCAGAACGTTTCCTTTGAACTTATTGTCCAGTATCAAGCTCGTAAATCTCATAAACAGTTTACTTCTGAGCTTTTGAGAAATTATAAACAGCTCGCTTTCAAGTGAACTGTTATTTTCAATACATTCAGCTTGCAGACCGTATAAAAGCCTATATAGTATTTTATGATTATCAATATTCAGCTCAATAATCTCATCAAAGGCGGCGCTGATTACCAGACCGGCATCCAGATACAAACAAAGCTGAAGAGATAAATTGCTTAATTCTGCTTCTATAGATCTAATTTCATTATCTTTAAGCTCCAAAAAGCCGCCATGGCCATCAGGAGCAAGCACACTGTCATTATGACTCTTCCTTGTGAGCTTTCGTAAAGAATCGCGACATAATCGTAAGAGCTCATGTTTAGAAAGAACAGAATTGCCGGTGGCATTATCATCAGAAGCACTGTATCCAGCTTCTTTTCCGAAAGTATTGCCGACACATCGTTTTGATAATCTATACGCTCTATTAGTTGACAAGCGGTTTTTAAACTTACTGATTCTAAGTCACCTCCTGATTTCTTGCAAATCCTGTATGATCCGGAAAATAGCTTTATCTCTTCCAGTCCGCTTCTGACTGATAAATCGCAAAGTAGGTCCTCTATTTTTCCGTGGGACTGCTTATAAACATTAACTATATGCCAGAGCTCAGCTGCCAAAGGATTCTTTAATAAATCTGCTTGATTAGCGGCATCCTCTATTGCTGTAGGCATTTGTCTTCCGGCCGCAACAGAGGCTGATATACAGTAAAGCACATCCTTAAACGCTTCGAGAAGCTCTTTTCTTCTTTTGTCACACTTATAGCTTGAATAACGCTTTTTGAATAATGGTGTTACTGCGCAAAGAGCGATACCGAAAAAGATATTATTATAAAAAAGCAAGCCTATTCCTATGCATAACATGCAGGTGACAAAATAGTATTCCGCCTTTTCTTTAAAGCTCAGATGATAAACTGTATAATCTGTCAAGCTTTGTTCTGTGTTTAAGCTCTCCAACTTTGATAAGTCCTTTTTTGTTATCAAAGATAAATATTTTATTAAACCTGATTTCTCCATTTTCAATACCATCAATCTCACATATTTCGGTAATCTTTCTGTGTCCACCCGGAAAGCGCTCAAGATGAATTAATATTTCTATCGCATCAGCAATTTGCGATCTTACACTTGCAAGCGGAAAGCCTGATGATGCAATATGAAGTGTTTCAAGCCTTGCGACCATTCCTTCAGGAGAGTTCGCATGTCCGGTTGAAAGAGATCCGTCATGTCCTGTTGACATTGCCGCAAGCATATCAACAACTTCACTGCCTCTTACCTCGCCAACAATAATTCGATCCGGCCTCATTCGAAGAGAAGATTTAATTAAATCCTTAATAGATACTTCGCCTTTTCCCTGAGCATTTGCAGCCTTGCTTTCCATTCTGACCAGATTGTCATGATACCTGATTTGAAGCTCGGCAGAGTCCTCAATTACAATCACTCGTTCATCCGTTGGTATATAATCCGACAGTATATTTAAAAAGCTTGTCTTTCCGGAGCTAGTCCCACCGCAAACAAAGCAGTTATATGAGGCATGAACTATTTCCTTCATAAAATCTGCGGCCTCACTGCTGATATCACCTCTGGAAATCAAATCCTCCATAGTCATTCGGCTTTTATTAAACTTTCTGATCGTAAGTATTGGTCCGCCGATTGCTATGTTTGAATGGACTGCATTTACTCTTGAGCCATCGGAAAGTCTTGCATCTACTATTGGATTGAGTGCATTCATTTCGCGGCCAACCTTTGCCGCTATTCTTTGAATAACAGCTTCAAGCTGCTCCTCTGAATCAAAGGCAATATCAGATTTAATAATGCTACCGTGCTTCTCATAAAACACATTGTCCTTGCCGTTAACCATGATTTCAGAAACATCAGGATCATCAGCAATATCCTGCAGTATTTCGAGCTCACATCTGAGTGAGCAAAATATCATTCTCGCAATTCTTCTTTTATGTTCATCGTTTAAGCAAAAAAGCTCAGATTTATTATTGACATACTCTCTGCAAAGCAATTCTACATCCAGGTCACTTATACTTTCCCTTCCAATAAAAAGCTTTCTGACATCTGACGCATATTCACTTACTTTAATTTTGGGCCTTTGATCTTTATAATTACTACGCATAAGCACCCTCAATTTCTTTTTTCAGATTAAACAAATCCTTTCCAAGCTGACTGTGAATATCGATATCATTAATATTCTCTTGATAATGGTTATAAAGCTTTAAGGTCTTTGGTGGATTAATATATGAATCTCCGGAGTATTTAAGAAGTTGATAAAAGCATTCGCCGGCCTCAAATCTGTTTTCATCAAAGCCCATAACTACTATTCTGTTTTCACAAGAGTCGAGTAAATCACCGTAATTATGAGTATTAAAACAGAGATCCAAAACAATTTCATCTGAATCAGTTTTCTCCGGCAGTTCTGTCAAAAATTCAATTCCATAATCAGTCGTTGCTTTAAAGGTATTTCTGTAAGAAGGATCAAGACTTAAAAATGATACACGCCTGTTGTAGACGCGTGACAGAAGGCAAGCATAATTATATGCGCAACAAGTTTTGCCGGAGCCTCCGACAGCAGAGCAAAACGCAGTAAAAGTAACATTATCAATTAATTGTGCCGGCTCCGTTTTTATACTTGTCATTGCCATGATCTTTTTAATAATGTCCGGAACCGGCTCATAGAGAGGTATCAAGGATTCATCAACGATTAATGCATCGTTGTCGTCAGAAATAATGAATTTTTCTGACTCGAGAATAAGAGCATTCTCCAATGCAAAAGAATATTCCGGGTCTTTATACCCGATATGAACTTTAATTTTATCCATTAAATTTTGATTGACACTTGAATTATTTATATCATAATTGGAAATACTTGTAAAGGGATATTTTTACATTATTTATATTATATTCTATCATTATGGTAAAAAAATAAGCAGTATTTATGATACTGCTTTATTAAGAAATGAATAGCTTTCTGATTTCAGAAACCTGATACAGCGATCCAAATATTACAACGTAATCCTTAAAGCTCTGGTTTGCTGTTGCAAGCTTTACGCCCTCCTCTACAGTGTCAGCGGCCACAGCTTTAATTTTATATTTACTTTGGATAAGCTCTTTTAAGCTATCAGCGTTAAGCGCTCTGTGGCTCGGAGGCGTAATAAGAATAAACTCCTTTGCAAAGGGCGCGATATTATCAAGCATTGAAATATAATCCTTATCTGAAAGAACTCCCATTACAAAAGTGATCTTCTTGGATGGTAAATAGGCTCTTATGCACTCGGCAAGTTCCTCAGCGCAGTTGGGATTATGAGCACCGTCAAGCACCACAAAAGGTGACTTCCTTAATACCTCAAATCTGCCGGGCCAAGTCGTATTGGCAAGCCCTTCTTTTATTGCATCCTCGGGTATTAATATTCCTTGACCACTCAAAACATCAATGCAGTCAAGAACTAGGCAGACATTCTTTATCTGAAAGCTTCCAAGCAGGCTCAGCCTGATTCCCTTATGATTTTTATAGCTAAGCACCTGACCATCAAGACTGATGGAATGAATAAGCTGCTGCGAGTGATCAGTAATAGTAAGCTTGCATCCTTCTTCTAAAGCCTTATTCCTAAATACATCTAACACCTCAGGCCTCTGATTCATTACGACAACAGGCCTTGAATGCTTAATTATTCCGGCCTTTTCAAAGGCAATCTTTTCATAGGTATCACCCAGGATTTCGGTATGCTCAAGTCCAATGCTGGCAATAACAGAAACCAAAGGCCTTTCGATTACATTTGTTGCATCAAGTCTACCGCCAAGTCCAACCTCTAAAACAACATAATCACATTTAGCCTCTTTAAAAGCAATAAATGCCATTGCAGTAATTCTGTCGAATTCAACAGTGTTTAGCCCTTCTGCCTTTTCATCAACAAGCTTCTTTAGCCTTTGCCATTCTTCATGGCTGATTTCCACACCGTTTATCTTTATTCTTTCCTCATAGTGATCAAGATGAGGCGAAGTAAAAAGTCCAACTCTGTAGCCTGCACAACGCAAAACAGAATCAAGCATTGCGCATGTTGATCCTTTTCCGTTTGTTCCCGCTACATGTATGAAATTTTGCCCGACTTGGGGATTTCCAAGCCGGGCGAATAGTTCTCTGTTCATTAAAATTGTTTATATACTATTTCGTAGGTTTCCTCCGCAATCGGCCAATGCTCCTTCATCGCATCATCCACATGCTTGTTAATTGCTTCGGCATACTCACGATCCTTCATCAGCTTTGTGTTGACCTTTACATTTACAGCTGCGCCATACATTGCGGCCCAGCAAAAGACAACGCCTGTTGCTGCATCGGATATCGCAAGCTTGCTACCCTTTGTTGCCAGAGGCATAAATAATTTAATTGCCTCGCAGCATAGATCAAAGATCTCAAGTGGTGCATTAGCAGCGAGTCTTAGACATCTTTCCATTTCAGCATCTCTATTTGGATCATCCTTTGGAATAGCATATGCCTTTGACAGAGGTTCAAAGTCCTCAGCATCTTTATTAATAAGCTCAAGGAACTTTAGTCTGAGAGCCTGAGCCTTATTCATTATTTCCTTTATCTCGTCCTCTACATCGGCATAGATCTTTTTTCCGACGGTCAGCTCACCGACCATGTCACCAAGTGCAATGCCAATAGCTGCAACAGCGGCACTTGCGCCGCCTCCACCGGGGAAAGGAGCCTTACTGGCAATCAGACCGGTAAATTCATCAATTGATTTATTATGAAGTTCCATTTTATCCTTATAAAGTCTTCTTAAGCGGTTTGATTATCATCGGTAAAATGATTGCAAACACCACAGATTTAATTACTGAAACAACCAATCTTACAGGAAGCGGAGCAAATACATAGGCAAAGCTGTAGTAATCCCAAACCTTAGAATCAATGTAAATGCCAACCGTGTTAAGCGCCGTAAGCAAAACTCCGGAGCCGATAATCAATGCAAAGAACGCCGGCTTTTTTAAATCTTTTTTGTAGAACAAACCGACAATTAAACCGATTATCACATACGGCAAAACCCAGAGTATAGTCGTTGACATAAGGCTATATTTTAAAATCTGGTAAAGACCAATGCCAACAAAAGCAACTATCATGCCGTCAACCGGGCCAAACAGTAATGCCCCGAGCAGAACCGGAAATGATTCAAAGGTGAACTTAAATGTCCCCGTATCGATTGATATATAGCCCAAAACAGCACAGATTGCTGCGAGCATGGCATCATAAGCCAAACGTTTAATCTTCATGGCCTTATTTAGAATAATCCTGAGATTTTTCCGTTCTTATCAACATCAATATTTTCAGCCGCAGGTCTCTTTGGAAGTCCCGGCATAGTCATAATATCTCCTGTAAGAGCTACAATGAATCCGGCTCCGGCAGAAACCTTAAGATTTCTGACTGTAACAGTAAATCCCTTAGGAGCTCCAAGAAGGCTTGGATCATCTGAGAAACTGTATTGAGTCTTTGCCATACAAATCGGCATCTTGTCAAAGCCAAGCTCTGTAAGCTGTTTTGCCTGTTTCTTTGCATTATCAGTAAGAACAACACCATCAGCGTGGTAAATCTTCTTGCAGATATCTGCAAGCTTATCCTCAATGCTGCCGCCGAGGCTGTAGCTATATGTAAACTTATTTGTCTGCTCGCATATACGAACAAGCTCTTCAGCAAGCTTAACTGCTCCGGCGCCGCCCTTTGCCCAGTGCTCGGATAATACTGCATTAACGCCAAGCTCCTTGCACTTCTTTTCTACAAGAGCAAGCTCCTTCTTTGTATCAGTCGGGAATGCATTGATTGCAACAACACATGGCAGCTTGTAAACCTTAGTAATATTCTCTACATGCTGAAGAAGGTTAGGAAGTCCCTTTTCCAAAGCCTCAAGATTCTCAGTTCCAAGATCAGCCTTAGCAACTCCGCCGTGATACTTAAGAGCTCTGACTGTTGCAACCATAACAACAGCGCTTGGCTTAAGCTTAGCCATACGGCACTTAATATCAAGGAATTTCTCTGCGCCAAGATCAGCGGCAAATCCTGCTTCTGTAATTGTGTAATCAGCAAGCTTCATTGCCATCTTTGTAGCGGTGATTGAGTTGCAACCGTGTGCAATATTTGCGAAAGGTCCACCATGAACAAAAGCAGGTGTTCCTTCAAGTGTCTGAACGAGATTTGGCTTAAGTGCATCCTTAAGTAATGCAGCCATAGCGCCCTCAGCCTTTAAATCATGTGCCGTAACAGGCTTGCCGCCATATGTATAGCCGACAATAATGCTGCCAAGTCTCTTCTTTAAATCAGGAATATCAGATGCAAGGCAAAGCACTGCCATAACCTCTGATGCAACAGTAATATCAAACCCGTCTTCTCTTGGAACGCCCTGAAGCTTTCCGCCAATACCGGATACAATATGTCTGAGCTGTCTGTCATTCATATCAACAGCGCGCTTCCATGTAACAGCCTTTGGATCAATACCAAGCTCATTGCCCTGCTGAATATGGTTATCAAGCATTGCCGCAAGAAGATTGTTTGCAGCGCCAATTGCATGGAAATCTCCGGTGAAATGAAGATTGATATCCTCCATTGGAACAAGCTGAGCATATCCGCCGCCGGCTGCTCCGCCCTTAATTCCGAAAACAGGACCAAGGCTTGGCTCTCTGAGTGCCAGCATTGCATTCTTTCCTATTTTTCTAAGTCCATCTGCAAGACCTACAGATGTAGTTGTTTTTCCTTCTCCGGCCGGAGTAGGAGTAATTGCGGTAACAAGAACAAGCTTTCCGTCTTCCTTCTTTTTCATATCAAAAAGCAGCTGGTAATCTACTTTTGCCTTGTAGTTTCCATACTGCTCGAGATACTTGTCCTCGACACCTGCAAGCTTTGCAATTTCTGTAATCTTCTTCATTTTGCAAGCTTGTGCGATTTCGATGTCTGATTTATATTTTTTCATAATACACCTCCGGGGCCCGTAGCCACTACTCATGATTATTTATTATACCAGCCAATTATACTACAGCTTGTGTGTGTAGCCAAGTGTTTTATACAAGATATATTATTAACTATCCAATGCTGCTTCTGCGGCAAGTATTACATGCTTTGCCAAAACAGAGGTCGTTACTGCACCGACTCCACCCGGAACCGGAGTAATTGCCTTGACTATTGGCTCAACATTTGCGAAATCAACGTCCCCGCAAAGCTGTCCGTCAACGTAGTTAATTCCAACATCAATTACAAGCTGATTAGGATTTACGAATTCCTTTGTAACCGTATTTGCGTGTCCGGCCGCAACAACAAGGACATCAGCTTTTGAAGCTATGCCGGCCATATCCTTTGTTTTTGTGTGGCACATTGTTACTGTTGCATTCTTGTTTTGGAGCAGCATTGACACCGGTTTCCCAACAACGGGGCTGCGTCCTATTACGCATACATTTTTGCCGGTCAATTCAACTCCGTAGAAATCAAGTATTTCCATGCAGGCCTGAGCAGTGCATGGCGCAAAGGACTGCCCTCTTCCGAGAAATACAGACATTAATGACTCCGGAGTCATACAGTCAACGTCCTTCTTGAAATCTAAAAGACGCCCTGCTTCATTTTCAAGCTCCTTATCCTTAAAGGGTCTGAACATGAGACAAGCATGTATATTCTTATCATTATTAATTTCTTTGACAGCGTTTAATACTGCATCTTTGTCTGCATCAAGAGGGAGATTGAAATGAGCAACCTCAATGCCCACCTTTTCGCAGCGTTTTACTGCATTTCTTTCATATGAAAGATCAGCCTCATCCTCTCCTAATCTAAGCATTGCAAGGCAAGGCTTTATTCCCTTGCTTCTGAGAGCTTCAGCTCTTGCTGCGAATTCCTGCGTTATTGAATCGGCAACATCTTTGCCCTTAAATAATTCTGCCATTTTTTACACCATAAATCCCGGATCAGGATTATCACTAAAATACTTATTTAAATTAAACGGATCATATACACCGAAATCTGTTACTACTCCTTTTACAAGCTCCGGCGGAGTAATATCAAAGCTTGGATAATAGCCCTTAACGCCATCCTTAGCTGTCTTTACTCCCATTGCCTGCAGAACAAAGTCCGGATCACGCTGCTCTATAATAACGGATTTTCCGTCAGGATGTCCTTTGTCCGGTGCCCCCGTTACATAATATGGAATATCATGATATTTTGCGGCAATAGCAATTTGATATGTGCCTATTTTATTAATTATGCTTCCGTCCATACAGATGGCATCTGCGGCCGATGTGAAAAGATCAACAGATTCTCTGGACATAACATATGCGGGCATATTATCAGTAATTACTGTTACATCAAAGCCCATGTCATAGGCAACGCTTGCGGTAAGTCTTGCGCCCTGGAAATAAGGTCTGGTTTCCGGACAAAAGAGCTTAATGTGCTTGCCTCTTTCATTACAAACACGAAGCATAAGTGCAAGAACAGTTTCCGCAAAGCACTGAGTCATGATCACACCGTTATCGGGGAACAAATCTACAAGGTTATTGGCAGTATTATTAATTCCGCTGTAACGTCTTTCGTTTTGATCAACAGCGTTTTTAAACACCGCTTCTGTAATATCCTCAGAATTCGCTGCAGCCTCTTTTGCGGCTTTAAGAGATTCATTTACGCATATTTCAAGTCTCTTTTTTGTAGTAGGTCTTGCATTGGAAATACACTCCGCTGCAGCTTTAAGATATTCAAGTCTTTCCTCCGGAGACTTCCCCTCGCATTCGTGAGCGGCAAGCACCATTCCCATCGGGGCCGCTGAATAAGGACCGGCAGACTGTGTAACCATATCTCTTATTGCCTGCATAACCTCAACATGAGTTTTGCATATTTCGTATCTGATGGTTCTAGGATAAACTCTTCTGTCAAGTATCTTGACAATTCCATCCTCATACCATGCCACATTTTCATATTGCATCATAAATGCAAGATCATGATCTGCTCTCATTTATATATCCTCTTTATTGCTTCAGCCATTTCAAATTTTGCCTTATCTACATCCATAGTGCTGTATTGACCATTTTCGTAGAGTATCTTTCCATCTACCATTGTCATAACAACATCGCTTGCCTGAGCGCTGTACGTTATCAGTTGCATAATATCAAGCGCGGGATAAAGATGCGGCGTATCAAGATTTACGGCAATGATATCAGCTTTTTTACCTGGCATCAGAACTCCGGTATCATAATAGCCCAAAGCCTTAGCCCCGTTAATTGTAGCCATATCAATTACGTCCTCTGGCAGTATACATGTCGCATCACTGCTTAGGCCATTATGAATAAGGCTCGCAAGATGCATTTCCTCAAACATATTGAGATTATTATTGCTTGCAACACCATCAGTTCCGAGTGCGACATTTACTCCGGCGTCAAGCGCAGCCCTCAGCCTCATTATGCCGGAGCCAAGCTTTAAATTACTTGTCGGATTATGCACTATGCTTGCATTTTTAGATGCAAGTATTTCAAAATCATGATCGCTGCACCATACGCAGTGAGCAAGATAAGCAGGGTTTTCAAAGACCCCAAGGCTATCAAAATACTCAACGGGAGTCATTCCGCCGTGTCTTTGCTTGCATTCTTCATGTTCCTTTGAAGTCTCTGAAACATGAATATTTACATTTAATTTGTAACTGCGATTTGCATCAGCAATCTTTTTTACAATCAGCTCATTAGATAAATACTCAGAGTGAATGCTAAACTCTGTGCGAACCTTGTCGGTCTCATCCTTATGTTTTTCAATGAACTCTATGATTTCATCGTATCTCTGAGGCGGTATTAACTCAGTTGGTGAAAAAGAAAGTCCACATCTGCTAAGCTTACCCTTCATACCGGATTCAACAAGTGCATCCCAGGTGCGCCAAGGAAAGTCATACATCTCAGATGTAATCGTTATTCCACCAGCAAGCATTTCAATGATGGCCCAGTTTTCACCTATGTACATATCATCGGGTGTAAGTCTATCCTCAACAGGAACTACTGCACCCAGAAAGCCATCAAGATTGCAAGAGCCACCAACGCCCCTAAGAAGTGTCATTGGACCATGGCCATGCGCATCAACGAGGCCCGGCATAAGCAAGGCCCCGTTCATATCTTTATATATGTCGTATTCCTTAGCATCATCTCCGATATAAGAAATGAAGCTGTCTTCTACGACAAGATTAGTGTATTTGACTTCATGCCCGCAAAGGACATAACAGTTCTTCAGTAGTGTTTTCATGTTTATGGTAATGCTCTGATAATCTTTCCGAAGTATGCAAGAAGCAAAGGCTCAACCTTTTTAGCGTTTTCCTCAACCTCTTCACCTGAAATCGGATACGGGGATACTCCGGCAGCCATATTGGAAATAAAGCTGATTCCAAGAACAGGTAATCCACACTGTGCAGCGGCAAGAGCCTCAGGAACAGTTGACATTCCGGTTGCATCAGCACCGAGTATTCTCTCTGCTCTGATTTCTGCCGGAGTTTCAAACTGTGGACCTGCATAGAAGAAGTAAACGCCCTCATGAACATTTAGACCACTGCCTTCTGCGCATTCAACTGCAATTTTTCTGTACTCCGGAGTATAAAGCTTTGTTGTATCAAAGAATCTGTCACCAAATTCGTCTACGTTTGGGCCTCTCATCGGAGAGCTGCCTGTAAACTTTATGTGATCACTGATTATCATGACCTCACAAGGATGATAACCTGTGTTAACTCCTCCTGCGGCATTGGTAATAATCAGCTTTTCAATTCCGAGAAGCTTCATAACTCTTACCGGGATTGAAAGCTCTTCAAAATGATATCCGTCATATGAATGGAATCTGCCCTGCATCACAATGCAGTTTCTGCCTTCATATGTACCGATAACAAACTGTCCCTTATGGCCCGGAGCCTTCGAAACGAGGAAATTTGGAATATCCTTATAGGGAATTACAAACTTAGCATCGATAATCTCAGCAACCTTGCCCAGACCTGTACCAAGTATCATTCCAATTTCAGGTTTGAAATCGCCAATAATGCCTTTAATATAATCAGCACTCTTCTTATAGTATTCAACATCAAATACCGGTCTTGGTGTAACCATTAGTCAATATCCTCCTTAAGCTCAGGTTTTTCATCCAATTTTTCAGGATGCATGAAATATGATTTAATTCTCTTTAGTACCAGTGCGTAGTAAAAACCATCACAAATACGTTCATCTGTATTAAATGTAAAATCAATGTATTTTTTTGATTTTACGCTTCCATCAAGCTGCAGTTCGTTCTCGGTATATTTATGACCAAAAGCGATGAAGCACGGAAGATTACCAAAATTATAAAGATGATGTATTACCGGCGGGATGCCAAGGCTTCCCATCGATGTTATGAAAACACTACCATGGAATGGGCTGATTTCACAAAGCTCAACAGGCATAATTCCGAAGTAATCAAACACCTTAACCAGCCATATGCCGAATTTTTTGACCAGGCCGGGAATGTAATCAACTATTTTAGCAGTATTATCAAAATCACTGTCAAGCTCAGTTGATTTCACATTCTGTACAAGCTCATCAAATTTTTCATAAATTTCAATTGCAGTATCAGTCGGCTTACAATGCATCTTAATTGCAGTGTCGGGAGACTCTTCATTCATCTCCTTTTTTACAATCATGTTCACCTGGATGTCATCTCTCGCATATATTTTTTGTCCGGCGAGAAACCTGTTTATTCCGGGATAATCATTGCAGCATCTGACATAGGCGGCAACTATAACATGAGTAATACCGAAATGCTTATAGCCCTGTCTGCGCTTTTCTCTTACATATCTTTGGATTGCAGAAACTTCAACTCTGTCTTGAACAACATTATTTGCGTCGTTCCTGCTGACCATTATATAAGGGGCAACCTTTGTAATCGGAGAAAGCGATCTGACAAGTCTGCCGTCCTCACGATCACCATAACGACGTCTTCTTTCTTCACCCTCTTTCAAAGACGGAAGCTTCTTTGCGGCAAGTATCATACATATAATTGATAGATAGATTGCAGCATCAGAGATAAATAAGAATTTAAGATAGCTGCCATAGTACGAAATGAACAGAGCTAAATACTTATCAATAAAGTAAAGTGCCCCCGGGATAATAAAAGCAGCCAGAGCAATCAGCTTGCCTTTGAATCGTCCCGTGAATGTCATAAAGTACACAAGGCTGAGAACGATGCACAAAATTACGCATAATGTTACCATCCACCAGTCAAACAGATAGCCAAATGCAGAAATTGCAAAATACAGGCCATAGTTTAAGACCGGATTTACAGTCACGTAAAACATCTTCTGACCACGAAATGGCAGGCGTACAGCGACGAATAGATTTGCCACGATCGGAAGTAGTATACGGAATATGGTAACAACTAATCCACTTTCCTGTGCACCGGAAAAGTAGATTATTCTGGTCACTGCAGAGCCTACGCTAAGCAGGACGGTTAGCCAAACGAATACGTTCGTGCGCTTGGCCGTGTAAAAAGTTAAGTTATCCATAATGTAAATATTATAACATAAAAAAAAATCGCAAGCCATGATAAGCTTGCGACGACTGTGTGGAGGTAGCACCCAGATTTGAACTGGGGATCAGAGTTTTGCAGACTCGTGCCTTACCACTTGGCTATGCCACC
>DCHA01000017.1 GCA_002315535.1 Firmicutes bacterium UBA1764
CCGTGATACAAAATATCCCCAAGCAGCAAAATCTTATCGCACTTCATTTCATCAAAGTAATATGCTATCTTTGCCGCCGAACTGCTGCAGCCATGAATATCAGATGCAATTAAAAGCTTCATAACAAAAATCCTTTCATAAAACCATCTATGTTTTAATTGTATCATCACTGCATGATAAATAGCATCGTTTTTGTCTTCTTTTTTTATCCCAGATTGTGATGTAAATCGCCATATACCATTAACACATCAGAACGACCAAACAATAATCTTCTAAATTGTGAAGTAATGCTGGATATACCGCAGCTACTTCCCAATTGACCGTATGCTAGTGCGCGGTTTCGGGAAGTAGACAGCCATATTCGGGGCATTACTTCCCGATTCACCAGGCGAATATGCGGATTATCGGGAAGTATAGCCGTCTATACGTGGGATTACTTCCCGATTGGCCAGAGGATTATGCGGATTATCGGGAGGTAATGATGTCAATACGTGGTATTCCTTCCCGATTCACTAGGCGAATATGCGGATTATCGGGAGGTAATGCGGCGTGGTGAATGCTTACTTCCCGATTCACCGGGCGAATATGCGGATGCACGAAAAAAGACCCCTGTCAGGGGGCCTTTGGTTCTTTAGGTCTTAGTATCTTAATGTAATAATAGCTTCATCATCTTGCATGTTTGCCGCGGGTCTTTTTTCCGGAGGCAATGGCAATAAGCACTATCACGATTACTACAGCGAGTACTGCTCCGGCAAGAATATAGATGCCGTAGGTATCTTTGATATAGTCTGCGTGTGAATATGCGGTGATGATGATTGCGTCTTTTTCTTCACCGTCAACGAGGACTTTGATTGTTACGGGGCCGCTGCCGAGAATGCGAAGTTCTGCATCGCATGTGCTGGGCTGGCCTTGTGCAAATGCAAGTGCATAATCGGAAACGGAAATGATATCCGAATTGCTTGATACCAGCTTGACATCCATTGGGCTTGCATTATAGGGTTCAAAGCTTACGTGGATTTTTGCAGAATCACCAAGGTATAACTTGCGTGACTCGTTACTTGCCTTGATATCTGCAGCGCCCTCAGAACCAGCAAGCGTTCCATCACTATACTCAAGTTCAATGCTGGCGCTTTCTGCCGGGATTCTCTGCAGCTCGTAATTATCGCTGAAAGAGTATCCGCAGGTTTTACATGTATGCGTCGTGCAACCAATAACGCCATAAGCCGCTTCGGTCACAGAATCCTCCATCTGAGGATTACTGCAGTCCCAATGAGGGCCAAGCTCCGCCGTGTAATCAAAAATCTCGTTGCGAGTAAAGCTCTCGGTATTGTAATCCATGCTCAGCGACCAGTTCATAACCTCGCCGATGTACGCGCTGCAATATGCGCGTCTGTTTTTATTATCCTCAAAGAAAGTGATGCTGCCCTTAACACTGCAGTTAGAAACAGTGCCGTGGCCGTAGTCGCCGTTATATTTATAGTACGAACCAATCAGGCCTCCGTCATGAACATATCCGTGGTCAGCATCGTAGCCCGTGATATCAACAGTAACAGACCTGAGGTCAATATAGCCAAGTGCGTATGCGCCGCCCATGAACTGTTCGTCCTTGTAGGTCAAATCTTCATCAATGCATGTCAGTGTCACATCTGCCGTGCAACCGAAAATCGTGCTCTCGCCGCCATAGCCTGCGAGGCCGCCAATGCCGAAGCACTTCCCGCCCGTAGACAGATACGAGCGCCCAAAGACGCTGCATCCAAATACATATGAGTCATACATATAGCCCGCGATTCCTCCGGCGAAAATGCATTCATCGTCGCAGTCAACGCTAAAGTCGGTCGAAAGAAGAACAAGCTGCTCTACCCAAGCATTTTCAAGAAGCCCGAAAAAGCCGACAAAATGCGATTCATATGGCTTGTGATTGCAGTCATAAACAGTCCTTGTCTCGTCCGAATACTGACTGATATGCACATTCATAATGCGGTAATTGTTTCCGATAAACTTGCCGCTGAACGCAAACGGCTTCCAGTCATAATCGTCAAGGTCGATATCGTTCATCAGCTCGTATATGCCGGAGGGATTATCAGCCATCGCGAACAAATCCTCCGGGGTATATATCTGAATAGTCTCGCCCGAAAATTCCATTGCCGGAGCTTCAAATGAGTCAGCAAATGAAACAAGGCTGCTGCACAAAATCATGCAGCAGGCTAAGGCTATTATTATTGTTTTCTTAATAAAAGTGTTCATAGTCAGTTTTCTTGGCCGGGACATGCCATTTCTGGCCCGCTATTTCTTCTGTTCCTTCTCTTTAATATATCGCTTTAATTCTTCGTAAATAAAATCAGCCTGTGGCGGGCAGCCGTGGATATTAAACTCGGCGTCCCAGTTGCAATTGCCGATCCCTATCTTGCCTGGCTTTGGTCTGCGGCCCTGCCCTATAGAAATCTTTTCATCTATCTTTTCGAAGAGTCCTTCGTCCTTGAGCCTGGTCAGTGCCTCCATAAGCATAGCGTAGCAGCCGCTGCAGGACTCAACATCCTCAACCGCATATTTAACATCAAATATCTTATGTCTGTCAGGAAGTCCCTCTGTGCTTTCACCTTCAACAGTAGTTATCTCGGCATTCTCAAGATCCGCACTTCCGATGCCAATCTCTGACGCAATTTTTAAATACTCGACCTCCATCGGGTCATAGCCGATAATGCTTGCGGTAAGCGCATCAACGAGAACCGGATCCTTTGCGACCATAACGCAATTACGCACAAGAGGATTGCCGCCCTCTTCAAAATCCGGATCACCGCAAATATGATCGACAACTATAAAGTCCTGCCTTATCGCCTTGTTTAAATATGCGATAGGCTTGTGCAGCCCGAGCTTATGAAAGCGCCTCTTCTCCGCATTCGGGATCAAGCCCTTCATATTCTTAAGCGCGCAAGTTATCAGCGTCTGACAATGTCCCTTTAGCACCGGCACATTAATCAGAAAATCAATATTATCAACGCAGTCGCAGATATTCAGAGTCAAATCATCTACAGTGCATTCATGCGAAGTATCAAGCTGTCCGTCAATAATCTTTATACCATACTCTGCGGCAAGCGCATTAAACCCGCAGTACTCAAATGCATCCGCAGTCTTCGCACCAACCCACGAGCCCTCTGCAATAACAATATTGCTGATGCCGTGCGCCTGAAGATACTCAATTATCCCCGCAACTATCTCCGGATGAGTTGTTGCGCCAAATTGTGCCGGAGTCTCCGCAAGAAGATTCGGCTTTATACCAACGCATGCACCCTCCTTGATCTCAGATGCAAGCTCAGCCTTCTCAAGAAGTCTCTTGGTCATTTCCTTATAGTCAGTTCCGTACGATCTTAAAATCTCATTTGAATTCAGCATCTGTATTACCTCGGGATAAGCCCGCGAAAAACCACAACAATTTACTCTAATATTATACTTCCTATATCGCAAAGCGGATAGTCCGGAAAGTACTTTATCCCAACTCCGGCAACCGATACAAAATCTGCAATAGCTTTATAATCGCTGTGCCTTGACAAATCTCCATTAAAGATTATTTCGCCATCCACCAGTCCGCTTGCACCACCGATAAAGCCGTATTCATGGCCGGGCAGTCTGACCTGCCTTGGACTAATCAGCAGACAATTGATATCCGAATAAGCCCCCAAAGCCTTATATATTCCCTCGTCCTCAGTGATAACATGATGATCTGAAAGAACTACTAAATTACATTTGACATAGCCCTGCTTCACGAGAATCTGTTTGCAGCCCGATCTTGATATCAGCTCAGGGTCAGTATACTTACTGCAAATGATATAATCACCAAGCACTGCGGCGTTATACAATACGTCCCCGGGATACTCCGGCACAAGCTTTGATCTGTCCCCGAAGAAAACCTCGTTTTTCAGCCGACACATATATATGTCAGGATGCGAAGAAACGGGCTTTGATACAAGGCCCGTTTCTTTTACCAGGGACAATTCATAGCCCCTTGAGATCAAATATTCTTTTAATACATCCTCTGCATGCTCGGATATATATACTTTACGCATTATTCTGATACTGCAACTTCAAGCTGTACGAATACGCACGGCTGGCAGTCTTCATCAGCAGCACCTGTCCAGCTGAGAGTCTTTGCCTCGGCATCGTAGTTAAAGAAACCAATCTGGTTTTCTTCAAGTGTTTCTACTGTTTCTTCTCCGCTTTCAGCGCATGTAATTCTCTCGTGGAGACCATCGCTGTAGCTGAAGAGTCCGTCTTCTGAGAATCCGCATGTCATTGTCCATGTATCACGTTCAAATGCACTGCTTCCCCATACTACAACCGCACGAACCTTGTCGCTGCCATCGATAGCAGTAATTTCGAGTACTGCTCTCTGGCTAAAGCTATCTTCATAGCTTCCGATTAATTCGGAATTAGCCGGAAGATTTGCAAGGCTGAGTGGCAGTGCCAAATCCTTGAGCTCTTCTGCGATTGCGGAGAACTGCTCTGCGGTCAGATCCTTTGATTCTGTTGTAAGGCAGTACTGACAATCAATTGTGTACCATCTTGCGCCGTAGTATGAATCTGTTGCGATGTTTGCTTCTGCGCCTTCAGCAAGAACTGCGAAGAGTGTAGAATCGTCAACATATACTCCGCTGATATCATCAAGAGCGGCACTTGCGCGGTAGCAATATTCATGTCCGTTTACACTGAACTTATACTGAGCAATCTTTGGATCAGTATCGATAACGCAGAAGCTTTCATCTGATACACCCATAACTCCCGGGCCTACCATATTGCTTGCAACAACAGCGTTAATTTCTTCAAGTGAAGAATATTCTGTAACAGGGTTTGCAATATTTGCGGCAGGCTCTTCCTTTTTACCACATGCGGCAAAGGCTAATACCATTGCCATTACTAATACAATTGATATAATCTTCTTCATTTTTTTCCTCCGTTATATCTCTAAACCAATACGTCCGTTTTCTCAGGACTCATCTATTATAGACCTTTTACAGAAAAAAACACTAAATATTTACACATAATTAATATATTCGTCATAGGTGCCAAGCCTGTCTGTAAGCTTTCCATCAAAACCAATTTCCATGATTCTGTTTGCCACGGTCTGAATAAACTCATGGTCATGGGATGCAAAGATTACATTTCCTTTAAAATCCTTTATCCCATCATTTACAGCACTGATTGATTCAAGGTCTAAATGGTTAGTCGGCTGATCCAATACAAGAACATTAGAGCCATATAGCATCATTCTTGAAAGCATACAGCGAACCTTTTCGCCACCGGACAAAACCTTTACAGGCTTGTAGACATCCTCTCCGGAGAAAAGCATTTTTCCGAGGAAGCCTCTCATAAAGGTCTCTGTTGTTTCTGTTGTATACTGGCCCAGCCACTGAACCAGGTTATAGTCACAGTCGTTGAAATACGCAGAGTTATCAAGTGGAAAGTACGACATAGTAATAGTTGTGCCCCACTTATATGAACCGCTGTCGGGTTCGAGCTCTCCGGCAATAATCTTAAAGAGGGTTGTATTTGCAATTTCGTTTTCACCGACAAAGGCGATTTTATCATCCGCATTTACTCTGAAGCTGATGTTATCAAGAATCTTTACGCCATCGACAGTTTTTGAAATATTTTCGACCTGCAGTATTTCCTTGCCCGGCATTCTGTCCATTTTAAAACCGACAAAGGGATAGCGTCTTGATGAAACAGGAAGCTCTTCAACTGTAAGATTGTCGAGCAGCTTTCTTCTTGCAGTCGCCTGCTTTGCCTTGGATTTATTAGATGAGAATCTGGAAATGAAGGCCTGGAGCTCTGCAATCTTATCCTCATTCTTTTTCTTTTGCTGATTCATCAGCTGCTGAATAAGCTGTGAAGACTGGTACCAGAATTCATAGTTGCCCACATACATCTTTATCTTGCCGTAGTCGATATCAACTATGTTTGTGCACACAGTGTTGAGGAAGTGTCTGTCATGGGATACAACAAGAACTGTACCCGGGTAATCCATAATAAAATCCTCAAGCCAGTTTATAGCGGCAATATCAAGATGGTTTGTAGGCTCGTCAAGAAGAATGATTTCAGGATTGCCGAAGAGCGCCTGAGCAAGAAGAACCTTAACCTTTTGCTTTGCGGTAAGAGATGACATCATCTCATACAAAACTGATTCAGGAAGACCGAGCCCTTGAATCAGCTTGCTGACATCGGATTCGATTTCCCATCCGTTCATTTCGGCGAACTCAGCCTCAAGCTCTGATGCCCTGATTCCGTCTTCATCCGTGAAATCCTCTTTAGCGTATATAGCATCCTTTTCCTGCATTACTGCGTAAAGCTTGCTGTTTCCTTGAATTACCGTATCAAGCACGGTAAATTCATCGAATGCAAAGTGATCCTGCTTAAGAACTGACATGCGAGTGTTTGCCTTAATGGAAACACTGCCTGACGTCGGTTCTAAATCACCCGAAAGAATGCGCAGGAAAGTAGATTTTCCTGCGCCGTTTGCACCGATTATTCCGTAGCAATTACCCTGAGTGAATTTAAGGTCAACATCCTTAAACAGAGTATAGCCACTGAAGTTCATACTTAAATTTGATACTGTTAACATGCTTTGTCTTTCTAATTATTATTTAATCCAAACGCCCTATGGCCTCGATTATCTTTTTACTTTCATCCTCGATTTTTCTGATGAGCTCCTCGCTTCCGGTAAGGCTTCCGCCTCTTAGAATTTCTGTTAGCTCGCTGCTAAGAGACGCGAGATTTGTGAATCCCAAATTAAGAGCAAGTCCCTTCAAGGTATGTACCGCGCGAAAAGCGGTCTCTGCGTCGCCATTTGCGGCCGCAGCTTTCAGACTGCTGAGATTTGCATCGTCTAAAAATTTTTTCGCAAGCCTCTTAACGAAATCTTCTTTGCCAAGCCTTGCCAGTGTGCCGGAGTAATCCCCGCCAAATAATTCGTAGCACTCCCTAATCGTCATTGACTTATTCTCCTTTTTATTTCTCTGGCGAGATCGTCTGTTGAAATACCGGTTTCATTTCCTGTTTTCCTAAGCTCAAGCTGCATAGGCTCTGCAATGTCGTCAAGACATTCAAGGAGAATCGGATTAAACTGTCCGCACTGCCCACTGTGGATCATTTCCATTGACTTTTCATGACTGAAAGCTTCTTTATAGCAACGCTCTGATGTTAATGCATCGTAAACGTCTGCAAGCGAAACGATTTGAGCGGCGATAGGAATGTCGTCACCCTTTAGGCCGTCCGGATAACCGCGTCCGTCCCAGCGCTCATGATGCCACCTGCAAATCTCATATGAATATTTAACAAGTTTCTCGTTTTTATAAATCTCCAGCTTTTCCATAGCTTCGGCGCCAAGCGTGGTATGAGTTTTCATAATCTCAAACTCATCCTTCGTAAGGAAGCCCGGCTTATTGATAATCTCGTCAGGGATGCCTATCTTACCTATATCATGCAGGGATGACGCAAGCTTTATGTAGCGAAGCTCTCCGCTGATACTTGCATATTTATCAGTCTTACTCATCAGCTGGTTAAACAGCATTTCAGTAATGAGATTAATATTCTGAACATGCTTTCCGCTTTCACCATTTCTGAACTCAACGATATGGCTGAGTATACCAATCATGAGATTGCTTTCACGCTCACGATTCTTAACCTCATCAACGACTATATCAAGCAGCTGCTTCTGCTTTGAGTACAGCATGATGGTGTTCTTAATTCTTCTTCTGAGTATAGACTGATCAAAAGGCCTGTTGACATAATCCACTGCCCCAAGATCAAAGGCTCTGCGCATGAATTCCGGAGAGTCCTCTGATGTAATCATTATCACAGGAATGTCATCTATCCAGTGGTTTGAATTCATGCTCGCAAGAACACCGAAGCCATCAAGCTTTGGCATCACAATATCAAGAAGCATTACGGCGATATCTTTGGCTTTTGTCTTTAAGATTTCTACAGCCTCAAGCCCGTTTGCGGCCTCTAATACATCATATTCCTCGCTAAGCATGCCCGAAAGAATCATGCGGTTTATTTCGTTGTCATCGACCAAAAGTACGGTCCTGCGGGATGTATCCATGGGGTTTCTCCATCAGCATAATATTATTAGTAGATTATTAATAATATTATACCTGAAACTAGAGTAAAAACCTATCTATTATGGTAGAATAAAGTAAATGATTTGTTTAATTTTTCCGAGGAGACAAACCATGAAAGACAGTAAAAAGGAAAATCTCATTTTTATTTCTATTCTGGTCCTTATGATTGCAGTAATGCTTTTCGTAATTGTAAGGCTCAGTTCTTATGTAAAGACCTCAATTCATAATGAAAGAGCGAATTATCTAAGTGCCCAAACCGAATCTGTTGCGGGTCTAATCGATAGCATCATCAATCAGTACCAAGACTACTCTGTTGTATGCAAGCAATCAATCGGATACGAGCTTTCAGAAGGCGATGAAATATCTGAGTTTATGGATGAAGCGCTGAAGAAGCTTTTTATTGCTGATGCAAGACTTATCCTAATCGACAGCAATTGTACCTGGTACGGAGAAAACAACAGCTGGGGCAGAATCACATCTATAAACAGTTATACTGACGACACAGCAGATGAACTGATTTACATTACTACCGGTGTAGACGTTGATATTGAGAGCTTCGTTTTCAGAACCCGTCTCGACCAGCCAATCAAGGTAAAGCATAACGGAGAAGATGCGATTATCGAGTACTGCGCTGTTATTTACTATGTCGACAAGTTTAACCAAAAGCTTTATGAAGCATTCCCGTACGAATGTAACAGCTTTGTCTGCGATGAATACGGCACCATGCTTTATAAGAATCTCACGATGGGATCCTTGATTAATGGGACAAATCTCCTTACGAAATATGAAAGAGTTGATTTCTTATTCGGTGATAATGCAACTGATTTGCTGAATAGTATTAAGCAAAGAAAAGCAACTGTTGCCGAGATGAAGATAAACGATAACAATTTCTTCATCTGTACCGCTCCGCTTTCCGTTAACAATTGGCTGGCAAGCTTTGTTATTAATACCGAACAGCTCGCCTCCGGAGCGTACATAGACACCATCGCAACATATATTCTCGTCATAGGAATAGTATTCTCACTCGCTCTGGCGATTGCTGTAATTACATCGATTAACATTTCAAATAACAAAAAAATGCTGGAAAAAGAGCAGCTTGCAAACGCATATCTTGCAAAGGCGTCAACAGCGAAATCCGAGTTCCTGTCTAATATGACGCACGATATCAGAACTCCTATTAACGGCATTTTGGGAATGACGGCTCTGGCAAAGAAAGAAGCCTTAGGAGGCAAGGCGATGGACTGCCTTAATAAAATCGAGATTTCTTCTAATTATCTGTTGTCACTGGTTAACGATGTTCTTGATATGAGCGCTATAGAAAACGGCGCACTTAAAATCAACAACCAGCCGCTTAACATCAAAGAGCTTTGCGAAAGCTGCGTTGATATCACAAAGACTCAGGCTCTAAACAGAAAGCTTAATATCACATGCAGGCTAAACATTAGTCACGAATATATTCTCGCTGACGATCTGCACCTAAAACAGATATTCATAAACATTCTGAGCAATGCTGTTAAATTCACACCGGATGGTGGCTCAATCGAGTTTAGAGCAGATGAAATGAAATGTGCAGATTCTCTTGTATCCTTCCTCTTTGAGATAAAGGATACCGGAGAAGGAATGGAGCAGGAATTCATCAATAACATTTGGGATCGCTTCGCACAAAGTGATGCCGGAGCGCGTAGCAAATATAAGGGCACCGGACTTGGCATGGCTATTACCAAGAATCTTGTTGACAGCATGGGTGGTCATATCGATGTCAGGAGCAAGCTCGGTGAAGGAAGCCGCTTCATTATCACACAAAGCTTTGAAGCATGTGATCCAATTGTAAGCACAGAAAGCGAAGAAGCTGCACCAAATATTTCCGGAGCCAAGATTCTTCTCGCAGAGGACAACGAGATTAACATGGAAATCGCAAAATGCCTGCTTGAAGACAGTGGTGCAGTGGTTACTCCGGCAGAAAACGGGAAGATTGCATTGGATATTTTTGCAGAAAGCAGCGAGTTCTATTTCGATGCTGTATTGATGGATATCATGATGCCTGAAATGAACGGTATTGAAAGCTGCAAAGCTATCAGATCACTTGACAGAAAGGATGCTCGATCAATACCTATTATCGCCATGACAGCAAATGCCATGCCTCAGGAAATTGAGAATACAAAGAATGCGGGAATGAATGCCCACCTCAGCAAACCCATTGATATTGATATGGTTCTCAGCACAATTGCAAGCTTTATAAAGGAGGATAAGAGTAATGAAACAGTTTAAAAAAATTGCAGCGCTATTAATTGTTTTATCCTTTGTCCTTGGCCTTTGCGGATGTGGCGAGACCGAAATAATACAGGATAGTTCGGATTTAACAATGTATGTCGGCCTTGGTCAGCCAAGCACAGATTACTATGCTAATCTGCACGACTTAATCCTTGAAAAAACGGGAATTGATGTTAAATACGTTTACACAAATTCCATGGATACGACAAACTCCATGGTAGTTATGCTTGAGAACTATGACCTGCCCGCAGATATAATTGTAACCGCAAGCTTCAGCCCCGAGGAAGCACAAAAGAACTCTCTGCTGGATCTTGCAAGCTATACAAACCTGTCGGATCTGTTCACTACCACAAAGCTAAACCAGGTTGCAATTGAAGGAGCGATATACCAGCTGCCGTTTGCAACAAGACTGATCGGAGTCGAGTACAACAAGACCTTGCTTGAGGAAATGGGATGGACACTTCCAAGCTCATTTAATGAAATGCTTGAGCTAAAGAAAAAGGCTGATGCAGCAGGAATCACATTTGCGATTTCCGGAGGCGCCGCTACAGGGCATGGCTTTAACTATCTGATGCACTTGATGGGAACAGACTTTCTCTCAAGCCCAAGCGGAACGCAGTGGCTTAATGATTTCTTTGCGGGAGAAACTGATGTGTCTGAATTTGCAGAGCATGCAGAGTATTTTAAAAAATACAAGGAAGCAGGACTTTTCGGCGAACTTCATGATGAAACCTGGTCCTCTGCGCCTGTATTTAAAGAAGAGCGCGCCCTCTTTTATTACAACATTCTAAATGATGCGCGCAGCGATGAAGGCGGAGATGAATACGGCAGTATGCCGTGGATCAGTGAAAACGGATCATGCAACTGCTTTACAAGCTATGACAATATATTCATCGGACTTGATAAAAAGCTTGCACAGCCTGAATACCAGGACAAATTATCCAAGGCTATCAAGGTTCTTGAATGTATGGCATCAGAAGATGCGACCAAGCTTTTCTCTGAATCAACTCCGGATGGCTATGTAGCAACGCAAGGATATAATGTCGAATCTGACAGATTATACTATGAATATGCAGATCATATCACCGCAGGCTACACCCAGCCTTGGTACTATAATTACTTTGATACCGACAGCATCGTAGCAGTTGGACAAGCCGTTAATGATTACATTAAGGGCGATAGCAATGTAAGCTTTGATGATATCATGAATGCCCTTGAAGAGAAAAACGAAGCAAGGCTGAGCAAATCCGAAGGCGACTATGTTGCTATTGATGAAGAATTCAGCTTCGAGGACTGCGCAAAGCTTGAGGCCGCAGCGGCAGGAATATCACTTCAAAACGCACTTGATAAGGCTGGCCTGCACAAAGAAGTATCTGCAGCCCTGATGCCATATACCGAGTCACTGAACGATCTTCCGCTTTATAATAAAATTGGCGTTGCGCAGCAAAAGCTTTACGCGGGGCATTTCTCTTACAACCTGATTCAGACACTGATTAATTCAACTCAGAATCAGCCTGTTGCTGTTGTGATGACAGGTGCAGAAATTAAAGCTCTGGCAAACAAGGGTTTATCCGCACTTGAAGATTATGATAAGAATGTTACTTTTAAATATGCATTGGTAACAAAAAACAGTTTTGTTTTAGACGACAAAACAAAATATTATGTCGCAATTTGTGAGGGGTCTCTTAGCAGCAGTGATTACAAGGCCCTTGCGGATAGCGGAAAAATCGTAATTGTAAACGGCGAGGCTATTAGAGGAAACGTAGTAAGCGGAATAGAAGAAATCTTTGATGCAAATAAAAAACTTCATCCGGGAAATTACTGGATGAAGTAATTGTCTTATTCAAAATATCTGACGAATACTCTGCTGCGGCTTGTGACTAAATCCTCAAGCAGATTAATAAATGAATTAAATTTTGTTCCGATTGTTTCTGAAAGATATTTCTTATCAGCGACGATAAACATAATGTCCTCGTTTATTTCAGAAAGGCAGTCGCACAGAGCATCAAGATTTTTGCCGTAATAATCAGGAAAACACAATTGAGCTTGCAGTGAGTCATGAATATCATTCATGCTTGCTGCATTTTCTTTTCCGATGTAAACATATTTCATTTTTTATTCCTCCCCATATAAAAGCTCAAAACTCTTGTAATGATCTTCTGTATAGTAAATCAGCTCTGCGTTTTCAGAATAAATAATTCGCTTTGCTCCCCTGCTGCTTTCTCCAAGAGTATCTATATCGCACTCATAGTATTTATATTCGTCCGGAAGCAGACCTTCATAGTTGCCGAAGTAATCTCCGCCTATGGCCTTTCCCGGAGCGTACTTTTCTACAGAGCCGCCTTCCCAGCCAAGAGACTTCGCCTCATTTTTTGTGATGTAATTATCCGGAAGCACCCCGTAGGTCCAAAGATACAAAGCGACATCTTCTAAAGAATAATAGCTGCCGTCTTCATCTATCAGGGCTTCCTCTGAGGTAGCTTCTTCGCTTTCAACTACCGAGGATTGATTACCTTGTACGCTGCTATTATAATCTGAGCCCCCGCATGCGGTCAGTCCAAAGACTAATAATAATACAAGTAAAATCGATAATAGCTTTTTCATTTCTCCACCTAATTATTACAGCATCTGTCTCTTTGCAAGCTCTGCAAATATTCCGCCTTGTGCAATGAGTTCATCAAAGCTGCCGTCTTCAACTATTCTTCCCTGATCCATTACAAGTATTCTGTCACAGTGTCTGATAGTTGATAGTCTGTGCGCAATTACTATTCTTGTGCACTTAAGGCTGTCTAAGGCCTCTGCAATCTTTTTCTGAGTAATATTATCAAGCGCGCTTGTTGCCTCATCAAAGATTAGAATCTTTGGCTTAGGCGCGATGGCTCTGGCAATTGCAAGGCGCTGGCGCTGGCCACCGGAAATACCGCCGCCGCCCTCGGACAGGAAGGTATGCATACCCATAGGCATGGCCTTTATATCATCTGCGATGCCCGCGATTTCAGCAGCCTCCCATGCTCTTTCAACAGGAAGAGTCGGTGAGCAAATTGTAATATTGCTGTATATATCCCCTGCGAAGAGTCTGTCGTCCTGCATTACAGTGCCAATCTTTTGGCGAAGCGCCCTCTTCTCAAGGAATCTGATATCGTTATTGTCATAGTAAATCGAACCCTTTTGCGGATTCTCAAAGCCTAAAAGCAGACGCACTATAGTCGACTTGCCGCAGCCGGTTCTTCCTACTATTCCTATGTACTGACCGGCATTAATCTTAAGCGAAAAGTCCTCAAGAACGTTTTTGGTATTCTCGCTGTATCTGAATGTAATCTTGTTCATTTCAATAGCGCCGGAGAGAGCAACCACATCCTGAGTCTTTTCACTATTTTCAGGAACAGTCTCAAGTATAGGCTTAATCATCTCTACAGACGGTCTGAGTGATGCAAGCTCAACAGCAATTCCCGCAAGGCTCATCAATGCCGCAGAGATTACTCCAAATGAGCTTTGGAATGCATAAAACTCAGCGACGTTAATACTGCTTCCTATGCAAAGAGCAAAGATTAGGATTTCTCCGGCAAGGCCGATGAAGCCCATGATTTCATCGCTGTACTTAACCATAAACGGAGGATTGTACTGAATGCTCATCTGGTCAGCAAATTCCTTGGTATATCTTGCGAACATTCTCTTTTCTGATCCGGACATCTTAATCTTTTGAATGCCGGAAATCATTTCAATTGTACGTCCGTTAATCTTTGCAGACTTATCCATGAGACGCCTTAAGAGGTTCATCTGTCTGAAGGTTACAAAAACAGAGAAGAGAATCTGAATGAGTATTATGCAAATTGACGGTACAACAAGCACCGGTGTGTACTGTGAAATCTGAGTAATAAATGCAAGTGAGAACAGACATGAAAGCAATGTATTAAAAATCAAATCTGTAATCTCTGTGCAGATGCTTTCCATGTATTCCATGCGCGCTGAAATTTCACCGCTTGAGTATTCTCTGAAAAACTCTGTCGGCATGGACAGCATGCGCATCATAGTCGCAGACTGAAGTGCCGCTGTCATTTTAACTCCGGATTTAGCAGAGAATAATCCGCCCACTACGTTAAGGAACAGCACAGACAGCCCAAGAGAAAGCACGAATATCATTGTTGAAATAAGCAGTGATACTGACCCGCTTTCCACAACCGATGAATACAGGAAATAGTTTAGCTTCGGAATAATTAAGCCCAGAGATGTCGTTACTGCAAGAAGCAAAATCGACATCACATAATCACTTGCAGCCCATGAGGATACCCCGAACTTAACGAGATCAATAACCGAAAGCTTCTTTGCGGGTAGTGGCTTGTAGAAACAAATGGCCTCGCTACCCAGCAGCTTTTCGCTTTCCTTATTCAGCTTAATTGTCTTGTGCTGCTTTTTATCATAGAAGCTGTAGCCTCCGGACCTTCCCGGAGTTACCGCTATATATTCGTCTCTGTCAGCATATTTGCAGAGGAATACACCAAAGGCAGTCTTGTACCAGCCCTTTTCTAGCTTTACAGGCCTCTTCATCAGACCTGAAATACGGCAAGCCGAAGACAGCTTTTCTTCCTCGGTTTTCAGCTTATCTGAAAGCTTTACAGAAGGAAGATGATAGAAACGAAGTATCGTATCAAATTCGTTTTCAGCAGCCTCAAATGAAAAGCTCTCACCGATTATTGCATTAATCGCTGATTCATATGCGTCACTCAGAGCTTCGTTATCGCTTTCGCGGCGTTTATTTATTTGTTCTTCAAACCAACTCATAAAATACCACCTTAATCGCTTGTAACAAGCTCACTGTAAAGTCCACCGCGTGCCATCAGCTCTTCATGAGTTCCGCGCTCAACAACGTTTCCTTTATCAAGAACAACTATCTCATCGCAGTCACGAATAGTAGAAAGACGGTGCGCAATTACAATAGTAGTAATGCCGCGGGCCTTTATTGCGTTTACCACGTCGTTTTCAGTCTTTGTATCCAGAGCGCTGGTTGCCTCATCGAGAATAACGATATTAGGTTCCTGAGCGAGAACTCTGGCAATTTCAAGTCTCTGGCGCTGACCTCCGGAGATATCCTTTCCACCTTCTGACAGATGGTGCTGATAGCCGCCGTCCTTTGCGATGATGTCATAATGCATCTGTGCATCCTTTGCGGCAAGAATCATTTCGAAATCTTCGATTGATTCATCCCACATTTTTATGTTTGCACTGATTGTATCCTCAAAGAGAGTAATATCCTGATCAACTACCGCAAGAGATGCGGTGAACAGATTGTGATCTATTTGATCAACACGCTTTCCGTCAAAGAGAATTTCGCCCTCCCAGGGAGAATACATTCCTGAAATCAGCTTTGAAAGTGTTGACTTGCCGCAGCCGGAGGATCCGACAAATGCGACGCTGCTGCCCTTTTTAATAGACATGCTGAAGTCTTTAATTAATGGTGCATCAAGCGGCGAATAACCGAAGCTGATATTTTTTATTTCGATAGAGCCTGAAAGCTTTGTAACAGAATCTTCAAGCTCTGTATATGCGATATTTGAATCTACGGGATACTCCATAACATCATCGATGCGCTCCATCGATGCCTTCATTTCCTGAATTGTTTCTCCGGCGGTAATAAAGCTATCTACCGGAGCCATAAAGTATCCGAAAAAGCCCTGGAATGCGGCGATAGAACCGAGTGTGAATTCTCCGTTCATCGTGAGATAAATTCCAAGTCCGAGAATAAGAGCATCTGCTATTTCTGAAAGTATGGACGGCACCATTGAAATAAACAGATAGTCCTTATCAAGCTTAACTGCGTTTTTATTTACTGCGGCAAAAGAGCCGGCCCACTTTTCAAAGAAGCCATCCTCTGCGCCACTGGCCTTGATTGTTTCTATCATCTGAATTCCGGAGACGGTAACAGATGCAAGCTTGCTTGAGTCTCTTAAGAGAACCCTCGAAAGATTAACGCGGCGCTTTGCAACAAGCTGCGTAACCGCAATATTAAGCAGCGCGGTCACTACACCAACTACGGTAAGTATCCAGCTGTATTTAATCATCACGAAGAGATAAAACAGCATCATGACGCCATTTATAACAAGCGGTGCAAATACATTGATAAGAGAATCCGCAATTACTGCGTTTCCGTCCTGTCTTCCCGCGATGTCTCCGGCATTTCTCTGAGAGAAGAAATGCATGGGCAGGTGCAAAATCTTCCACATATATGAGAGATTGCCGACGGTGTTAATCTTTCCGTCAATTCTGTCCGTGGTATATTTTAAAATAAAGTTGACAAAGGTCTTGAGCAAATACAAAATCGCCAGAGCTATAATGAAGGGCCTAAACCACTGAGGATTCTGGCCGGACAATAGTCTGTCGTACAGTATTCTTTCAAAGACAGGATCGATAATGCCAAAGATAGTGACAATTACAGAAGATAGAATTGTAATGATAATTGGAGCTTTTAGATTTGCAAGTCTTTTCTTTGCAAAGGCTAAGACGCTCTTTGGTTTTCCGGAGGGACTGAAGCTTTCTCCGGGCTCAAACATAAGACAAACCCCTGTAAACGATTCGTCAAATTCCTCCATAGATACGGAGCAAACGCCGTTTGCAGGGTCGTTAATAATAGCCTTGCCGCCTTTAAATCCGCAAAGGACAACAAAGTGATTGAAATTCCAATGAATAATGCAAGGGAAACTAGCCCCATCCTTAAGATCCTCGGGCTCACATTTATATCCCTTTGCGATAAGTCCGTAATTTCTTGCGGCCTTGAGCATATTTCCTGCCTTAGATCCATCACGACTGACTCCGCAGTCTAAACGGACCTTTTCAAGAGGAATCCACTTATTATAGTAGCCCAAAACCATAGTCAAGCAAGCCGCACCGCATTCTACGGTTTCAAGCTGTATGACAACAGGAACCTTTGCAACTCCATCTTTTTTTGGTTGTTTAATGGTGTTACTGCTCATCATGGCCTCAGTTAGTGCTGCTGAAAATAAATGAAATCGGGGAAATACTTTCGACTACAAGCTTAGAGGCGTAATTTCCGTCATTAATCGAGGCATCCAGCCCAAGCTCGTATACATATTCACCGCGAGAGAAGCCTCCGAGGTTCATGGAGTAGTCATTTAGCACCTCTCCGGCCTCAAAAGCCTGCCCAGAAACGCTGTTAACAGTATATCTGTTACCGTTAACAATTACCTCTGTTTCGGCGCTAATTGACGCAATATCAAGCTCGCTGACGTAGCAAACGGCCTTACCAGCCTTGCTGACAACAACTCCGTCAAGCTTTACCTCGAGTTTTGCCATGCAGCCCCAAATTACTGTGCCTATCAGAAGTATTATTACCCCTATTATGGCGAACCAAATCGGAGGATTGGTTATACGAAGGAAGCTATCCAAATTCTCCGGAGAATCCATGTTGTCTATTGATTTTTTTCTGAAAATATCATCATTCATGGTAGTAGCCCTTAATTGGGAAATTATCAAATGTAAAGTATTTAAGTACATCCGAATTATCAAATTCTGATGCTAAGGTCTTAAAGTCTGTCCAATTCTTTCCGTTAAGACTAACGAGACTCTGACCGTTTTCCATATATGTAACCAGATACCTTAGCGGCACCTTGTCAATATCATATTCGTACGGGAATACTTCGTTATAGATATCAACCGCATATTGATCGGTATATCCGTAGCCTGTCAGCAGAACATACTTATCATCAGCCTTCTGGGTCATCACAATGCTGATTTTTGAACCTGCAGGGATCGTGATTTCAGAATCAAGATCGATTCGGTGGGCTCCGGAATAAGCGAATTCTCCGGAAGCCTTTGCGAGAAGCTTGCCGTCCTTAGGATTCTTGTACTTATCCTTCAGCAGGTAAACCTCGTATGATGCCAGAGTGTTCTGATTGTCGGTAATAACGCCGAGTCCGGAGAGATTAATCTCATCTTGTACATCAAAGATGTTTGCCTGATATACAGGTTTATCATAATATACGGAGCTGAGTTCAATTATCTGAGAATGATCAATTGACAAAGTTCTTGTCTCATCAACATTCTTTTCAACTGAAATTGTGCACGGACCCTCTATTGATTCATCATAATATGAAAGATAGAAATATCCATCAAGGCCCCAATCCTTTGACCAACTGTTCTTGCATATAAATGCACCGTCTGCCGGAGGCTGCTGCCCTTCAATGAAGTTTTCCTTGCTGTAATTATCATCATAACCCACGATTACAACCATATGGTTTGCAACAAGCTCCTCAAATGTATAATGCGCAAATGTCGGTGTATCAGGATTTTGATTAATATAGTGTACTATGCTCTTTTCATACTCTACAATGAGGTCCGCATCAGCGCCAAGCTCATTGCTGTTTACCAGATAATTGAGCTGGTCTCTTGTAAACGAATCAACATCATATAAATCGTCAGGGAATTCGTTGTATTTGAGTCTGAACTTAAAGAGATCTCTGATCTCATCATCGCTTAGGCTTGTAACGTCTACCCTGCCTGCTCTAAAGTTAATATAAAACTCAGCGAATTCCTCGCCAACCTTATAGTCATTAACCAGCTCGTCCCATAAATCTCTCTTAAGCTCATCATAGCTTGGAGTGCTGACCGTCTGATCAGCGTGAAATGATACAGCAACCGCCTTGTGATTATTATAGAGCTCATGTTTTATCAGCTCGACAGATTGGGCGTCATACTGATAATTGCCATTTTCATCACGGGTGCTCGGGGAAGGGAGTATATTCCAATCCTTTACAACATATGATGTATCGTATCGGGTCTCCTCATCCAAGGTCCAAATGCCGTAATCATAATCAACAAAGCCGTCCTTGTCGTAATAAGGATAATCTTTCTCGTCATATAATCCTATGCCGTTGCTGAATGTTATCAGGGCAATCATAGGATTTCCACCGCCGTCATAGCTGCTCGCTTCACCCGGGTCGAAATATACAAAGCCCTCGTTTGCTTCTATATCCGCTGTGCCGGAGTAGTATGCATAAGCCTTTTCCGCAAAATCAGGCTCGCCACCGTTTTTCTTTACATACTCTTCAAGAGTAAGTCCCTCGCTGTTTAAAATATCTGTTTCAGCCGCGGACATTATCGCAAAGGTCCAGCAGGTTCCCATAAGGCCCTGGTCTTTTACAGAAGAAACGAGGCCAATATCTCTTAAATCAAAGCGTGAAGGCACATCGTAGCTGCCGTAGTCAAAGCCTGTTGCCTTATATGAATTGTATGATGCTGAATCCTCTCCAAAATTAAGAAGAACCATCGCATCATCTTCGATAGCGCTTATCAGCGATTTTGAATCTATTTCCGCATTATCAAAAACATTGGTAGAGCATCCTACCAATGTTATGATTAATACAAACGATATTAAAATCGCAGAAAGCCTTTTACTTAAGCTTTTTACTTGATCCATCGTTCTTATCTTTTATATTCTTGCCCTTGCCCGAATTACCTTGGTGGCCCATAAGACCCTTAATTCCTTGGCCCTTATAGCCTGCGCTAGTCGTGCCCTTATAGCCTGTGCTTGTCGTGCCCTTATAGCCTGTACTTGTCAAGCCCTTATAGCCTGTACTTGCCTGATTCATGCTTGATGAACTTCCATAACCCGTGGTTCCATTAGCCCTAGCGCCTCCGGCTACATCATCCAGCACTTCATCACTTAATTCATTAAACTTATTCTTAACTTCGCTCATGGCAAACCTCCATTTATTTGCATTGATTATTTAACTATATTTATATTATAGTATGTAAAGTGTTTCACATCCGTTAGTACTTGAATAAAAATATATACATTTTTATGTATAATTATTCATGTATAAAGTTTACTACCTGGCAGGGTTCAAGTCAATATTTATTGAGCAGTAACGCGTTTGGCATAATTAACAGTGTCCATCGCGTCCCTTGCATAATAATCAGCCCCTATGCTTTGTGCATATTCTTTTGTAAGGACTGCACCTCCGACTATTACCCTGCAAGCCGGAGCCTCCTTCTTTAAAAGCTCAATCGTATCCTTCATTGCGGGAACCGTAGTTGTCATAAGAGCTGACAGACCACAAAGCCTTGANNCGGACAAGCCGCAAAGCTCTGCCCCGCTTTCTTTTACCGCTTTTAGGACTTGCTCCTTTGAGACATCCTTTCCCAGATCTATTACGTCAAAGCCGTAATTTGAAAGAATCAGCTTTACAATATTCTTTCCTATATCGTGAATATCCCCTTTTACGGTTGCTATTACGAATTTTTCAGATTTTGCAATTCCTGTGTCTGAGCCGGATCCTGAAATCCCGCGTGATTTAATCTCCGAAAATGCGGCCTGAGCGGCTTCGGCACTAAGCAGCAGCTGTGGCAAATACAGTCGCTTTTCCTCGTATGCCTTGCCCACGAAATCAAGCGCCGGGATAATTTCACTGTTGATGATGTCAAGCGCATCTCTTGATTCTAAGAGAGATTTTGTTATATTCCCCGCCAGAGCCTTAAGGCCCTTTATTAGCGCGTTCTTTAAATCGGTATCGCTGCCAGCCTCTTTTATTTCGGCCTTTGGCACATCATTGCCCTCGCCATCCATATAGTTTATATATTTTTCAAAGCCCTTGTCATATCCATGAAGCGCAAGGAAGCTGTAATAGCTTGACATCATATCCTTTGACAAAGGATTTACTATGCCGGCGGAAAGACCATGCTCCAGAGCCTGAGAGAAGAATGCAGCATTAAGTCTTTGCCTTCCGGGAAGACCAAATGAAATATTGGACACTCCGAGAATGGTGTTACAGCCAAGTCTATTCTTAATCAGATCCATAGTCTTAATGATTTCTATAGCAGAGCCTTCCTTTGCGGATACAGGCATAGTCAGTGCATCAAAAATCAGATCCTTCTTTTTTATTCCAAGTTCAGCGGCCTTTTTGACTATCCGTTCAGCAATAGCAAAGCGACCCTCTGCTTTTTCATGGATGCCTGATTCATCAAGGCAAAGGCAAACCAATACCCCACCGTATTTTGCTGCGATAGGAAGAACTGTATTTAGACTTTCGTCTTTACCGTTAACCGAATTAATCAAAGGCTTGCCATTATATATTCTGACAGCGGCTTCAAGTGCGGCCGCATCTGAGCTGTCGATCGAAAGAGGGCAAGCGCTTACAGCCTGCATTTCGAATACTGATTTCTTTAGATTTGCCGGCTCATCAGTTCCCGGAACGCCCATGTTGACATCGAGTATATGCGCTCCGGCATCCTCCTGCTCAAGGCCGAGCTTTAATATATAGTCAATGTTTTGATTCTGTATCGCCTCTTTTAATTCCTTGTTCCCGCTTGGATTAATTCGCTCGCCGACAATTACAGGTGCGCCGTCCAAAGAAGAGGAAATTTCAACACATGCCGCATACGAGCTGACAAGACTTATGTTTTTTTCTTTAGAAATATTTGCCGGAGCAGCCTTTAGCTTTTCTGCTAATAGCTTTATATGCTCAGGCCCTGTTCCGCAGCAGCCACCGAATATGCTTACACCAAAATCTGCCATAGATGCGGTAATATCCGCAAATTCATCAGGGCTGATATCATAAAAGGTCTTGCCGTCCTTAACTGACGGAAGGCCTGCATTTGGCTGAACAAAGACAGGAACGCTTGCGTACTTAGCAAGCTCATTTACAACACTTTTAAGCTGCGCAGGGCCAAGCGAGCAGTTCGCACCGATGGCGTCTGCGCCAAGGCCTTCGAGCATTGCTACCATAGCCTTTGGGCCAGCTCCTGTCAGCAGCTTTCCGTCCGAACCATATGCATTGCTAACAATGACAGGAAGATCCGTACTTTCCTTTACAGCAAGAAGAGCCGCCTTTGTTTCATAGCTGTCAGCCATAGTTTCGATAATAACGAGGTCATAGCCAAGAGTCTCTGCAAGCACTGCCTGCTCCTTGAAAATGCTGACCGCATCTTCAAAATCAAGATCTCCCCAGGGCTTAAGCATGCGGCCGCAAGGACCCATGTCGTATGCGACGAGTTTTGCACCGGCAGCTCTTGCATTCTTCAGCGCCGCAAAGGCAATTGCCTTCATTTCTTCGGAGCTGTATTTTAAGCTGTTCAGCCCAAAGGTATTCGCGGTAATAATATCAGAGCCCGCGCTGATGTACATCGAATGAATTTCTGCAATCACATCGCTATGGCTGATGTTCCATCTTTCGGGAAGCTCTCCCGGGGCAAGCCCTCTTTCCTGAAGAAGACTACCCATGCCACCGTCAAGTATTACTCTTTTTGTTTTAATTAAATCTCTTACATCCATGATTATTTCTGTGGTATCGCGATTATTGCTGTAACCGTCTTTGAAGGGTTTATTAACAGGTTTGCTCCGAGGCTGATTCCTATTTTTTTATTACAATCAAGTATATTGAACATCAGCCTTTGGCTTGCCAAGTCAAGTCCGCCGTAGCCGGGACTAAAGCGGGGCTTTGCTCCGGGATATTCAATACTAATTTCTTTGCAAAACACATTACAAAGCTCCTCGACCTGCTGAGCGCCAATTGCATTTATCAGGTGAGCCTTGGTAACAGAAAGGCTTTGATAGCGCGCAATCAGAACGTCAATGCCATAGCCTATGCTTGCCGCGAATAGCACAGCCTTCTTACATGCATCAATATAGCCAAGAAAGGCAGAGCCCTCACAAGCAAAAGCGCAAAGCTGCTTAATTGCATTTTCATCAATTACGCTATAACAAATCTGAGGCTTAATAATCGCTAAGGCCTCAGATTCACATTCGCAAAGAACGCTTGTTATTTCTTCTGATGCCTTGGGGCTTCCCGCATAGCGAAGCACCTCGCCGGCATCGAAATTAAGTTTTTCATATTGCTTTACAATTGAAATCATTATTCAAGCATGAATGACAAATTGTCTTTTATTTTTTCTGCAACCTCAGGCTTGTTCATGGTATAGACATGGACATTCTTTATACCATTTGCAAAGAGGTCAATAATCTGATCTGTAGCATAGGCGATTCCAGCCTGCTGCATTGCCTTTGGATTATCACCGAAGTGATCTACGAGGTTAATGAAGCGCTGCGGGAAGAAGGCTCCGGAAAGATACTTTGCTCTTTCAATCTGCTTTGCATTTGTAATTGGCATGATTCCCGGAAAGACCGGAACATCAATCCCTGCCTCACGAAGTTTGTACATGAAGTTGAAAAAGAGATTGTTATCAAAGACCATCTGTGTAGTCAGAAAATCCAAACCGGCATCAACCTTTTCTTTGAGGTGAATAAGGTCTTCCTTTTGATTATTACTCTCGGGATGGCACTCAGGATAACACGCACCGCCAAGGCAGAAATCATAGCCCTTGCTTTTTATTTCTCTGATAAGCTCAACAGCGTAGTGATAGTCAAGATTATCAAGGCTTTGACCCTTCATGTCCTCGGGGATATCGCCTCTAAGCGCCATAACGTTTTCTATACCCGCAGCCTTCAGCTTTTCGAGCTGACTGCTGACAATGCTCTTTGTTGAGCTGATGCAGGTGAAATGCGCCATTGCAGGAACTCCGCAATTATTCTGAATGTCTGATGCAAGCTTTACTGTATACTCGCTTGTGCCGCCGCCTGCGCCGTATGTTACGCTGACGAAAGCCGGATTAAGCGCTGCAACATCTAAGGCCGCCTTTCTGATTGACTCGTAATTTGCATCCGACTTTGGAGGAAAAACCTCAAAGCTGATTGTAGCCTTATTCTTCTTTATTAATTCTGTAATCTTCATCTTATTCTCTAAATATATTTTGACTCGTGAAACAACTTATTACTCGTTAATATGCAGCCCCGCCTATTTCATCTCAGCCTCTGTAACCAGAGTTGCAGAAGCATAGGCAAGAACAGGTCTTCCAAGCTCGTCAAACTCTGTTGTATATCTGACATGGAAAGGCACGCGGCCTACTGTCAGTGGGATTACGGCCTCAAGCGATGGGACTCCGGCCTCGAGCTGCTTAAACCAATCGCGGTACATATCCGCATAATCAGGCGGTATAATGCCCTGCTCAATTGCAGGCTCAGGATAATTGGTAACAAGAGGAGGCAGACCTAAATCTCTCATGCATCTGAAGCAAGGACGCATCTCCTTTGTCCTGATATTGTATTCCCAATAATAAATGTTTGCCTGCTCAATTACATTTCTAAAGCTAGTCTCATAAGCCTGTCCATCTTCAAGACGTCTCTTTTCGCTTGTGATGTTTCTGATCATCGCATAGAAAATATATTCGTCAGGGCTCTTGCCGATAAGAATAATATTTGTCCTGATATAAAGCTTTTCGTCCCCGCAGCATCCGGAGCGAATTATTCTCCAGGCTTCAAACTCCTGCTCTTCTTCTGTACTGATAGCCCTGTCAATTGCCGCCCTTACAACTTCAAGTGACTCCGGAGCAAATGTATCAAACAGACTTGAATTAATCAAATCCGTTTCGGATAGATTCATACCGAGCTCTTTAAGATACTTGTTGTTAAGCTTTAGTATTTCAAGATCATCATTCTGTCTGTAGCTGATAATACATGCAGGTCCGACAAAGCTGTTAAAGATAAGAGTCTCCAGTGAATTCTCTGACCAGAAGTTTACCGACTCAATCTTTTCCTTCATATTGAGAGCGGTAACAGTAAGTCCGATATCAGAAGAACTGAGAATAGCGCTAAACTCCTCCTCAGGCATTGGCTTTGCGAACAGGTAGCCCTGAGTGTATTCACAGCCTATGCTCTTGATAAAGTCAAGCTGTGTCTGGGTTTCAACGCCTTCGGAAATAACCGGCATACTAAGCCACTTTGCCATACGTACGATAGAGCTTAGTATTGTGCCACCCTTTCCTGACATATCATCGGAAAGGAAGGACATATCAAGCTTTAAAACATCATAATCAATATCTTTAAGGATATTTAATGAAGAATAACCTGCACCAAAATCGTCCAGCTCAATTACATACCCATATCTGTGGAAGGCGTCAACAACAGCCTTTGCCGCCTGCTTTCCCTGAGATGCGACAGACTCAGTTATTTCAATACGAATGTGCTCAACAGGGACATTATATTCAACACGAATAGACTCAAGACTATCAATAAAGTCCTCCTGAGCAAAATCATCCCATGAAAGATTTACAGAAACCGGAACCATGTGGCTCTTCTCGTCAAGGCATTTTCTCTGGAAAATACAAACCTGTCTAAACATGTATAAATCCAGCTTTGAAATAAGATGCAGCTTCTCCATCAAAGGAATAAAGTATCCCGGAGAAATCATTCCGCGCGTCTTATGTACCCATCTGCATAAGGCTTCGGCACCAACAAGCATGCCCGTGTAATTATTGTACTGAGGCTGATAATAGGCAACGAATTCTTTCTGATCAAAGGCCTTTATTAAATCCCTGTATTCATCATCGCTTGGGCTCTCGAGAGCCAAGGCATCTTCAAGAGAATCCCCACACTGAACATTATTTTGGAAATAATACTCTCGCTTATTTTCATACATTGCGCTTTCAGCCTGTGCAACAAGCTCTTCGACCTCAGAGCCTTTACCGTAGGAGCAGCCTACTGCAGCAATGTTATTATTATCTTTAACGGACTTTTTTAATTCTTCTGTTTTTCTGTTAAAAATGTTGCGATTCATTTTCGACACCACAACAAATTCATCACCGCTGATTCTGAAAATATCCTTGAGATCGAAAACAGATGATAATATTTCGGCAAAATGAACAAGCAATAAATCTCCCTCCGAATGCCCATAATTATCATTCGTATACTTTAGGCCGTTTACATCACAAAACACAACGCCAATAGTAAGCTGAGGATCAAGCTTTGAAAGGCAATTGTAATATGAACGACGATTATTCAGTTGAGTAAGCAGATCTGTAGAAGATATTTCCTCGAGTAATGATTGACGAATACGGTACTCATCAATTACCTTTGATTGAAGCATCGTGTATACCAAAAGAAGAGATAATGTTACTGATATACCCGTGAAGCCGTATAAGCCTGTAATGATTTCACAAATAATGCCGACAATAGGAAAAACCAAATATAACAAAACGCCGGCAAATTGCTGCTTGTTAAAATATGATCTGTTCCTATGAACAACAATAATAAGAATAATCATAACAGCAAGAGCCATTAAATAAGGAATGGCTATCAAACTCTGAGCCTGATAATATCCATTCTCATCGATAAGGAACATCTTCCCCGTTATCGACAAAATGATTATCAGTATTATTCTTATATATGTAAAGAATACTCCGGGGTTCAATACCCATTTCCACTTTTGATGGATATTACGAGTAAATACTGAAAGATATGCGCTAAAAGCAATGATCATCCCGTCAATCCAAAGGAAATCAAGGACATTTAATATATAGGAAAGCGCCGTAAAGCCTGGCGTTCCCTCAAGCATCTCACAAAATAAATCGGTCACAAGAAAACCAAGCACCATATGCGTTAATAATGAAAACCTGCGAGTGATTCTATTATTCTTGGTCTTCTGCAGTATAATGCTGATCAGTAATACGATAATGACACTAATACAAATTAAATTGTCGAAACTGCTATACATTTTTCTATCCATTCTTTTTAGTATAACGCTTTAATGTATTAGTATATTATAACACATTTTACTTGAATAATTTGTGTGATAATACAATAGAATAATTCTCCGGGTTTTGATAGAATGGATTATGACCATACAGTTTTGAGGATTATAAAATGAAAAAAGTATTTGTTTTTCCTGAATGCAGCGACAAGCTCGCTGACATTCTTCATAAATGTGATTGCGAAATATTAAAAACGTTTTCAGACGATGCGGACTATGTTATTTCTGTTGGCGGAGACGGAACCTTTCTCAGAGCATGCAAGGCTATGGGCTTTTCCAATACCCCTATTCTCGGAATAAACACCGGACATTTAGGCTTTTTTACCATGCTTTCTCCGAACCAGCTTGATTTGCTTCCGTCAATAATAAATGACCAAAACTATTCACTCCAGGAGTATAAGCTGATAAATACCTATGTTGAAACAGATACTCACGCTTTTAATATTACTCCGGCATTAAACGACGTTCAGGTTCGCCATTGGAAAAGCACTCTGATTCATTTAAAAATATATGTTGGCGACAAGTATATCGAAAACTTCAACGGTGATGGCATACTTGTATCATCAGCCGCAGGAAGCACAGCATATAATTATTCACTAAAAGGAAGTGTAGTAGACCCCAGAGTTGAGCTACTTCAGGTAACACCTATAGCTCCGGCAAACAATGCCGCATACAGAAGCTTAATGTCCAGTATTATCTTGCCTCCGGAGCAGCACATCGTAATTGAGCCACAGGCCGAAAATGAAGCGGTTGTAATTGCTGATGGAAAAGAAACACAGGCGAAAAATATTAGAAAAATAAGCATGTGGCTGTCTGACAAGTCAATTCGACTGGTAAGAACATCTGATTATGATTTCTGGGCTGAAGTAAAAGATAAAATGCTTTAGCACACTATAACATTCAAGAATAACCATTATTCATACGGAATATGTATGAGTACTATTGTGACTATATAATAATTGTTGAAGAAGTAATTCTGATAATAGTTAAAGTATAGTCTTTTATTTTATAAGGAGAATCAAATGGAAAACAACAAACCAATGGCAGATTATGTCAAGCTCCCGGAACTCGAAGAATACAAAGAATGGTTTAAGGATTTTGCAGATCTTTATCGTGAAGATGGCATCCTCCAGGTAACCTGGAAAACACTTGATCACCAGATGTATCACAGTGGAATGTCCCACAGAGCTATTGGACAGCTTGCAAGAGTAATCGGTTCAGACTGGAAAAATGAAATCATCATTTTCACACACATTGGCGACACATGGATGATCGAATCCGATCCTAACGGTTGGGAAACATATTCACAGCTTCCTACACAGAGATTCCAGCACCAGTACTTCGACGATACAAACCTCTTCAAGAATATGGTATTTGATATCGACGTTCCTACAATCGGAGCAATCCCTGGACCTGGTTTCCACTGGGATAGCGCAATGCTTGCTGATGTAACAATTTGCACAGACGACACAGTTATGGAAGTTCCTCATGGTCAGGGCGGACTCGTTCCTGGTGACGGAATGGGTATGCTTTGCCAGTTCTACATGGGCGCAAAGAGAGGTAACTACTACCTTTCAACAACAAGACAGTTCGATGCTAAGGAAATGCTCGACTTCGGTATGGTTTCTGAAGTTGTTGCTAAGGGCAAGGCTGTTGAAAGAGCATGGGAAATCGCACGTATGTGGAAGAAGATGTCCTATGAAAACAGAACTATCATGGCTAACCTCATGAAGAGACCTCT
>DCHA01000037.1:0-20215 GCA_002315535.1 Firmicutes bacterium UBA1764
AATAACTCCATACATTACAGGAAATGGTACTATACACAGCATTTCCTATCAATTAATACCAAAATATAAAATGCGCAACCTTGAGGTGCAGGTTGCGCTTGAATGCCGAGCTCTGTTCTTTTTCAATTCACACCCATTTTCACACCCATTTTGTATGAAATTGTATGGATTTGCATTAACTTATATGAAACTTAGATATCTTGTAATAATTGATATTCCAACGATTTATAGACTTTTATAAAAATATATAAATCTTTATTTTTTCACTGGTTTATTACAATACCTAATTTCATTTATTTCTATCCTCCTTGATTTTTCAAGGTTTTCCCCTTTTTTCTAAATTAAAAAAGAGTTCAACTAATTGATTATTATATCAAAAATTGAACTCTTCCTCAACATATATAAGGCGGCTATCACCGCTAAAGCTTGTCAATTACGTCCTTGTTCAGATTCTTTACGACTTCTGTGATAAGAGCGGCGGTTGCCTCAAAATCGATATAGGATGTAATGCAATTCATGGAATGAATGTATCTTACCGGGACTCCGGCAGTAACTGCAGGGATGCCAAGAAGCGAAGTATTAATTACAGCAGCATCATTGCCGCCACCCTCTCTGACAGATTCCTGAACAAGCATATTCTTTTCATGCGCCAAATCCAGCACAAATCTTTGAAGCCTTGGAGAGCATATTACAGAAACGTCCATATGTCTGAACATTGGGCCCTTCTTTAACGCTGTCTGAATTGCGTAGTCCTCTGTAAATGTGTCGTCTGCCGGGCAGCCTTCGTAGCAAATCGCAAGATCCGGCTTTACGTGATTAACGGAAACCTTTGCCCCGCGTTCGCCCACCTCTTCCTGAGATGAGAATACACCTACTACGTCTACATCAAGCTCAACTTCATCAAGACGCCTCAGGGTTTCCAGAAGAGCGGCGCAGCCAATTCTGCAGTCAAATGCTTTACCAAACATTAGGCCATGCTCTTCATCAAATTCAAATCTGCTTGCAGGAACAACGGGCTCACCCATGCGAATCTTGAATTCATCTCTGGCCTCTTCTAAAGATCTGGCGCCAATATCAATAGCCAAATCTCTATCCTGCATGTTTGCAGCAGCTTCACCTGCTAAAACAAAATGTTTCGGCTTATTTACAAAAATACCTGATAGCCACTTGCCTTCACTATTCCTGACAAGAACCTTTGATGCAGGAAGTGTTGATCTGGTCCAGCCTCCAAGGCTTACCACGCGAAGCGTCCCGTTTGGTTTTATTGAATGAATCATAAAGCCAACCTCATCGCTGTGAGCATCAAGCATAACTACAGGCTTGTTACCTGTATTCTTTTTTCTGTAAAAATAAAGATTCCTGAGTTTATCTTCTTCGATGTTTGCGAAGTCTGATGCAAAGCCTTTGGCAATCTCAAGCACCTCTTCTTCAAAGCCTGATGCAGCTCTGGCATTAGAAAGCTCTTCTATTAATTTCAAACACTTTTGATCGTAGTTCATATTATTCCTCCCGGTTATATTGTCAAATCTATCTTTCAGGTGCTTTTAAGCCTGTTATCTTTTCGCCCCAGGCATTAGCCCAGCTTTCAGGATAAAAGCTTACATATGGTATATTTTTTTCTTTGCGCATTCTTCCAAAGCATGGGGTAAACGCCCAAACCATAGATGGAATAGCAATTACAAACATAAACAGCGGCCCAAGCACTACTGACTGCAGTGTATGTCCGTACTCATGAACCAATACCTCGGAAGCATCATCCGCATTTTCATGTCCATAAAAAATAAACATTCCGCATCCGCATGAAAAAGAGAATTTCCAATGTGTAACCAAAGCTCCATGGTAGTATGAATGCTTTCGCCTTGGATTAATGATTGTAAGTATTATCAGAATCAATATGCCAAGTGCGTTTTGGATAATTCCCCATGTGAGCTGAATTATCGTATATAAAATATGATTAAGCGTATATTTTTTCATTTTTCCGGAGTTCCTCCTGTATAGTAATTATATTTTACTACACCTAATATATAATATCTTATTTAGATTTTTTGCAAAGGCTTTTTTTATGCTATAATTAAATATTAATTTTAGTCGCAAAAGGAGTGCCTTATGTTTTTAGATCAGATGAATTATCTTGAGGTTGAAGAATACCTTAAGCATCACGATTCAATAATCATCGTAACAGGCAGTACAGAAAACCACGGCAAGCATATGCCACTTGGTACCGACACGATGATTCCAACAAAAATTGCCAAATTAATTGACGAAAGAATGGGAAAGGACATAGTTATCGCTCCGCCCCTCCCCTATGGCTCAACATCTGATTTGATGGGTTTCGCGGGGACTCTTTCAATTGGGCCGGAGCTGTTAATTCAAGTACTTGATAAACTATGCGGCCAGCTGATCGAATATGGCTTTAAGCACTTTATTATCCTAAACGGCCATGGAGGAAACAGCAAATCAATTGAGCAAGTTGGCTTTGACCTTTACAAGCAAGGAGCAATTCTTGCCAGAGTTGACTGGTGGTTAATAGCCGGTGACCTCAATCCTTATTGGAAGGGTGGTCATGGCGGAGCAGAAGAAGCCGCTGGCGTAATGGCTGTTGATCCTTCACTTATTAAAATGAAATACATAAACGAAGGAGAAAACTTTGTAAACGATCTCGGAGACGAGCTTCCAACATACCAATGGACTACTGTTAAATTCGGTGGCAGTACAATCACAATCCCAAGACCAATTAAGAACACAACCGACAACGGGTGGAATGAATATAGCTTGACTACAGACAGGCCGCCTAAGGCAGATCCAAAGTGGGGAACCGAAATGGTAAATGCTATGGCAGACTATGTAAAAGAATTTGTACCTGCATTTGAAAAGGTTTCAAAATATTAAAACTATCCCTAAAGGAGCAAACTTATGAAAAATGAAAAATCCGAAGTAAAACTTCTAGAGAAAATCGGCTTTGCCGGATTTTCCATGTCAAACAACATTGTTTTTAACTTCAAAAGCCTCTACTACCTGACATTCTTAAAAATGATTTTAGGCATCCCAGTTTTTTGGGCAGGAACAATTCTTACCATTGGAACAGTTTGGGATGCAATCAACGATCCTCTCATTGGATATTGGTCTGTCAACCACAAATTCAAAACCGGTGAAAAAATAAGACCTCTCACAAAGGTGTTCGCACTGCCTTGGGGTATTACAGTTGTATTGATGTATGCGAACTTCCATTTAACTCCGGTCGCAACCATTATTGTAAGCATACTTATCTATTTAGTATTTGAAGCTTTCTATACCTTCCTTTGCATTCCTTATAATTCAATGGCAACTCTGTCATCAAATCTGGATACAGACAGACGCGCTATCAACTCCTTCAGATCCGTCGGAGGACTGATGGGCACAGTAATCGGGGCTCTGGCAATCCCAACAATCGTAAAGATGTTCGGAGGACTTAAGTCCGCTATCTATACAGAAGCTGACTCTGCAGCACTTTTAAAGACATCCATACTCATGGCTGTAATTGCAATCATCGGATGCATGGTTCACTACTTCACATCCAAGGAAAGAGTTCACCAGCAGAATGATAACGAGGAACATATCGCATTCCTAGATACATTCAAGATGCTCTTTTCCATTAAATCCTGGGTTGCTAATATGCTGTTCATTCTTTGCTATGGAATTGCTTCTGCTTTGGTAATGAACGAAATTAACGACTATGCTGCATACATCTATGGCGACTCAACTCTGGCAACACCGGTTCTCGCAGTATATATTGTTGCAGCTATTATCGGGTCAGTTCTCATCAGCAAAATTGACGACAAGCTTGGTCGCAAGAACACTATGATTCTTTCTGCAATAATTCAGATTGTCGGAAAGATTCCATTTATCATTAATCCTTACTCAATGATGAATATTTATATCAATTCAGCAACCTGCGCTCTTGGTATTCAAGGAGCATTCATTCTCTTCAACACAAACCGCAATAATGTTTCAGATATTGTTGAATTTAAATTCGGAAGAAGAATCGATTCAATGGTTGCAACCTGCGACAATCTTATCACCAAGCTTGCCGAAGCCGTTGCTGTTTGGATTATGGGAATTGCTCTCTCCGGAGCCGGATATGATGCAGCTCTTGGCGTTGCTCAAACAGCCGCAACAAAGTCAACAATATGCGCACTTCTCGGTTGGGTTCCTGCAGTAATCTGCGTATTCATGGGATACTTCGCATACAGATGCAACATAGTTGATGAATATAAACTTGAACAATCAAAGTTTCAAAATAAACAGTAGGAGGAAATACCATGTCTAATCCACATATGCTCGTGCAGGATGAGAAATTTAACAGCTTATTTGATTCGATAAAAAGACTGGATGAAAGAGGCGTGCTGTACAGCATCGAATGCAGCCACAACTACTACGAGCTTGATGAAATGATCGCAATGCATGTTGGAGGCGCAGGATGCTCAACCTTTACAGCAAAGAATACTGAAGGTCAGTGCATCATGGGCAGAAACTATGATTACACTCACTACAAATTCAATAACGAAACCTATAAGAATGAGGATAAAACCGGCTTAGCAATTATCGTCAAAAACAATTTTGCCGGAGCTAAATATAAATCAATAGGCGTTGCTGACGGATTCTGGCTTGATGTAAAAAACGGAAGCATGTTTGAAGGCTGCCTTGATAATGGAGTGAATGATATTTCCGCACTTGCATTAGCCCCCTTCCTTTGCATGGATGGAATAAATGATGCGGGTCTCGCGGTTTCCATTATGGCTCTTCCGACAGAATGCAGATGGGATGAAATTGATTATGTCGATCCTTCAACATTTGACGAAAAGCAAATGCACCTTTCCGAAAGGTTTATCTTTGATGAACCGGGCAAGGTGCCTGAAAAATTAAGTCCCAGAGCTTTCACAGGCTGCATCGCAGTAAACACAGCGGACAAGAAGGCATGGAAGGTATATAAGAATTTTGCAACATGGCAAAAGGATGAGGGAAAGAAAACCATACTCCACACTGTTCTCATGAGAATCATTTTAGACAATGCCTCCTGCTGCAAGGAAGCAGCTGCCTACGCACAAAACTTTAATATCAAATCAGCTATGCCTGATTGGGATTATCACATTCTCGTAACTGATAAGTCCGGTGAAAGCCTTGTCTTTGAATGGATAGATAATAAGCTTGTTGTTCTTCCTCTAACCCATGCGACAAATTTCTATGCCGGAAGAGAAGACAGATACGGCGCAGGATACGATAGGGATAAGATCGTAGAGGGTGCACAAGAAAAATATGAGGAGCTTGGCTTCTCAGAAAACGCAGCAAAATATGCTCTGGCACTGGCTTCACAAAACCCATTTGATAAATCAAGCAAGGGCTTTACCCAGTGGAGCAATCTTTACAACCTGGAAGAAAAGTCTCTGAAGCTCTGGCTCTTCATGGACTACGAAAAATCATACGACTTTAAGCTGTAAACTAATTCATTATTTCTTGATATAACAAAACCCCTTTCATTTTTTCAATGAAAGGGGTTTTTAAAAAACGCTGGGAACAGGAACTTCGTTATTTCCTTCCCCAGCGTTTTTTCTGTCTTATTAAAATTCTACCCGCTTAAACAAGTTCTTCATTGAGATGTTTGTAGAGCCACTTGATAGAGCTTCTTTATTTAATACACCCGGGAGTAGTTCTGCAAAAGCATAACCAACTATTTCACCGTCAAGCTTCTTTATAGCGCAAAGCTCTTCAAAATATGCAAAGTTCATATGACCTTCCTGCAGAGGCTCTATGATATAGTCCTGATCCTTTTCATTCATATGCAGCTTCCAGCCGCTTGACCATTTCAGGCCATTAAACTCAGTTACGGAAGTACTCTCAATTGTGTAGTTATTCAGCCTGTGATAAGCTCCATCTTTTCCGATAAAGGTCCCGTCAAATTCAGGAATTTCATTGTGAGGGAATGTAAAGAGCATTACCTCCTCATCATCAAAGAATCTGAGAGAGAACCATTCCCAGTGACAGGACATATTTGCCATGTTATATGTACCGCCCTGCTTGTCAAACCAGGTCTTGCCAGTTATTTTTTTCTGAACACCATTTAATGTGAGAGTCCCTGTTGTAGGCATATTGGTCCATGAATAGTAAAGTGTTGTTGCCTTGGCATCGTCAATTCCCATCTGTAAAAATCCGTTGTCACAATGCCAGACAGGGCCTTTACCATATGCGCAGTCTACATCAAGCGTAAAATCCTTGTGCCAAAGCTTGATATTAATCCCGCCGGAATTCTTCTTTGCACTGGCAACTCCGCTGACACTTGCTTCGTTTTCGTCGACATATACCTTAGCCTTTTTTCCGGCCAAGGTCTGAAGATAATAATGACGTTTTTCCTTATAGTCAGTCAGGGCAACCATCGCAACCTTCGGAACAAAAATGCCAAAGGCAAGGTGCAGCAAGGTGTATTGGTATGAATACATATTGCCTTCTTCATCATGTACTATTCCTGTTGCATACCACCATTCTCGATTATTCTTGTGAATGCCCCATTCTCTGTCGAAGCTACCATGATTAATCGGATCATATACTATCTTTTTCATTGCGACCTCCCCTGCTAACATTATTTAATAATACTATATCATTAATATTCGGCATATTACAATGTTGGATTTTACTTCGAGATGCAGAATTCTTTCCCCGGCGTGTTTTTGCTGACACTTACATGCCTCTCAGAATATTGCCCATCCCAGGGTGTATATTGCCCGTGCTGAGCAAATTAGTGTTTTTAGCATTGCAACTCATACGGATTTGTGAATTTGTATGAGTTCGTTATTTATTTCGGGGCATTACTCATCGCAATTTCCGACGTGTATGAGTTAGTATTTAATTTTCGCCCATTTACTCATACAATTCGCACTTTTGTCTGAGTTGGCCCTCGCAAAAGCACTATTTACTCAGCAGCGCCTAGCCTTCCAAAATCAAAACACAGTCCAATTCTTTCTATTCCGGAGCCTCTGCTGTCGCCCGCTCTCTTGCCAATCTAAAAAATGAGAATATATACAAAATATGGTTGTGTAATTCATTGGGTGATGTTACAATTTATTCCAACAAGGAGAACAATAAACATGCAGACTCTTATAGAAATAGACAACATTATTAATAGAATCGAATTGCAAAGGAAGGCTCTGGAAAAAGAACGAAAAGCATTGCCCAGTGGTAGGTTCAGCATTGAGAACCGACGAGGGATCCCGACGCCTGTTTTGACAACAGTTGTAGATAAAAAAATTCATCGCACGAGTATTGCTGACAAGCCAGATCTGTATTGTAAAATGCTTCGGGGGCGGGTTTTAGATAAAGAAATCAGGGATTTGTCGCACAATCTGTACTGTCTAAAGAAGTTGCGAGAGTCATATCGCGAAATAAATATAGGCTTTGATATACAAAACCTTAAGAATGATTTTTCAAATATAAATGAAAAAATGATTGCCGGAGCAATGTATACTCCGGAACAATTTGCTTGGATGCAGGCAGAATACAATCAGTTGGCCTACGCTCCGGAAGAAAAGAAGCACAGCACCAGCCACGGTTTAAAAGTTCGATCAAAGAATGAGGTTATCATTTCCGAAAAATTATACGAGCATAGAATAGTTTTTAGGTATGAAATGTTGCTCGATTTCGCCGGAGGCTTGCTTGCTCCGGATTTTGTCATTAAGCGTGCTGATGGGAAAATGTTCTACTGGGAGCATATGGGGTTGACGAATAATAAAGATTATTTGGACAGGCAGCTTCAAAAGATAAAGCTTTATGCTTCGGCAAATATTGTGCCGTGGGATAACTTGATTATCAGCTTTGATAGTATAGATGGCGGGATTGACATCAGAGTTATAGAGTCTGAGATTAGGAATAAGTTGCTTGTTTAGATGAGGCGGATATATGTTGCCCATGCTAAGTAATTGCCTGTGTTGAATGTCTTGCCTATGCTGGGCAAATTGCTTGTGCTGAGTTAATTAAGTTTTTTAGTATAGGAACTCATACAGATTTACGAATTTGTATGAGTTCGTTATTTATTTCGGGGCATTTACTCATCGCAATTTCCGACGTGTATGAGTTAGTATTTAATTTTTGACCATTTACTCATACAATTCGCACTTTTGTCTGAGTTAGTCCTCGCAAAAGCACTATTTACTCATCAGCGGCTAGCCTTAAAAAATTAAAACACATTCCTTTGATTACTTTGCATACGGCGACTGCTTGCCGCCGTGGTATTTCTTTGTCTTTGATGCATAGCCACAGTTTTTGCATAGCTCTTCGACGGCGGTATGCATTGAAAAGCCGTCATAGATAGCCTTTGCTCTTGGACTTGCAAGTATTTCATCTAAATCCTGATCAATTAGATTGCCGAGAGCAATTGATCCTTCGGCGTCGAGGCAGCAAGGAACTACAGTGCCATCTACGAGAATTCCAATTTGATTTCTAAGGCCATAGCAGAAGAATTCTTTCTTTTCGGAAACCGATTCTACCTCGCAAGCTTTAGGGCTTGCTGCCGACTTTAAATCGCCCACGCCTTTTTCTTCGCCGGCTTCATCCGGCCAATCAAATGCATCTCCGAATTCGAGGAAAACCTTGTCAGCCAGTGCATAGCCGGAGCGATTCTCTCTCCATTCGCCGGGAAACTGCGCATGCAGGAAATCAATTATAGAATCATTCTCAGATTCCTTTCCGCCCAAATTCCAAAGCCTGAGCACAATAATTATTTCCGGAGCGGCCTTTTTCGCGAAATCAGTCACACTCTTTAAATATGCATTCAGCTTTTCCGAATCCCCATTAATATGATTCCCTTCGTAAGACTGTAGCGAGATACTGATCTTAAAAGGCTTTGCATCAATCAACTTGTCCCCACATTTATCAAGAAGAGTGCCGTTGCTTGTGAGAACAGGAATAAAGCCCTTTGCCTTTGCTGATTTGATAAACTCTGGCAGAAGAGGATGCGTCAGTGGCTCGCCCATGAGGTGGAAATAAAGATGCCTTATCTTGCCCCTGAGCTTGTCAGTTAGCAAATCAAAATTCTCCGCACTCATTTGCTGCGGAGCTCTTTTTGTCAGATGGCAAAAGCTGCATGACAAATTGCAGATATTGGTGATTTCAAGAAACGCCTTTTCCATATTAACTAAGTATATATACGGGCGCGGTATTTACAACACCGCGCCCGTTTTTTGTGCCAAAATATTATAATACTTTTACAGTTCCGTCTTCGGTGATTTCAATAGTATCACCGGTCTTAACTGTGTCAAGGAACTCCTGTCCGAGGCAGTCAATAGCAATCAGCTTGCTGTTTTCCCATACAACAGAAAGTATTACACCTGCACCCGCAAGTGAATCAATGTGTTCAGAGAAAAGCATGCATGCGGGATTGATGCCCATAGAGCAGATTACCTGCAGCACCATTCCTCCGGTTGTAGAACCTATCGTCTGCGGCAGGCAGAGAGCCTTCCCAGTCAGGTTCTTTTCAAAGATATCAGGATTATTCTGGTCAGCGGCAATTACCTGCTTCGCATTTTTCAGTGCTGAGCTCTGGAAAGTAGCGAGGGTATTTACACCCTGATGGGAAACAATAGCTTCTCCCTTGAAATATCCGCCGTTTAATACGCGGCCTTTAAATTCCTTCATTACTTTGCCTCCTTTCCGGTGATGATAGCCAGCAGCTCGTCGTCCTTGTAGTAACGAGCCATTGAATATGTTCTGAGCTTGTTAGAGCATGTCATCAGTCTCTTTGATTTAGTAAGAGGATTTGATGTATACATCAGAGGACAAATTGATGTCAGCCTTGCGCCCGTTGCCATAAGCTGTTTGTACTTTTCAGTCTTGATGAACTTTTCTCTTACGTCCGGAGCTGTGCAGATAACAGTTTCACATTTAACCTTGCCACTGCCCACGCCGCTGATGATCTTGTCTGACCATTCATTTAGCTGCGCCATTGAGAGGTGAGGACATCCGATGAAAGCAAGTACGCCCGGCTTTTCAGGTTCCTTCCACATAATCGGATATGACTTGTATACTCTTTCGAGCTCTGCATCGTCGATTACATATTCTTTGTAATCATCTACAAGGAGGCTTTCACCAAATTCAACAGCCTCAGGTGTCAACTTATCTGCATGGTACAGACCAACTGCTCCGTTTGATGCTGTTGCTGCACCGAAGTCCTTCAGGTATGCCTTTACATCGTCTGTCAGTTCTGTTCCAAGCCACTTATCAAGGCCAACTACATATGGAACATCTTCCATGACCTTAATGCCTATTGCTGATCCGAGAATCTGAGGCAGTGGCTTCTTTTCGGTATTTACAATTACCTTCCATTTAGCCTTTCTGCCTTCATCAGTCAGCAGACCGAACTTTGGAACATATCCGATGATTGATCCGAAAATGTCAATCATGCCGGAGTTTCTGTTGCACCTTGCACCGAGAACAGAGTTTGCATAGTTTACTGCGCTGGACTCTGCCCATGAAAGCACATCACCTTTCTTAGGGATATTACCGACTTCATCAAAGTAACATGCGCAAGAGAATGCATTAGAGTCCTTGAGTCCGAGCTTTTTAAGCTGCTCTTCATATGCACTCTGCTTTCCGTACAAAACAGTACTATTTAAAATCTTATCAACCAAACCGTATTTTACATTTGCGGTATCAACCGGTCTTGGGTCAATGGTAAAACCATCTTCAACCTTTAATCCAGCACCGATTAATTCATCCATTACGCGGTATACAGGCTTTAAAAGTGAAAGTCCAAAGGATGTTACCAAATGGCCTTCACCGTGAGTTACGGGAATCAATTCTGATGCTTCGAACATATCACCGTATCTTACTATGGTTTCCATAACCTTGGCTTTTACTTCTCCGTCTCTTCCTTCGAGAATAGCCTTCTGCTCATCTGTGAGCTTCATTTTGTATTCGTACATGTTATTCTCCTATATCTTCATTGCAATGTCCCATGCTCTCCAAATAACGGTTCTGAGGTTTCCAACCTTTTCGCAGTCTCCTACGAGATGAACCTTCTTTGAAGCTGTAATTGCAGGAACAGGCTTGTATCCCATTGAAGTGATTACTGTGTCGCCTTCAATCTTAAATTCCTTGCCTGCATTGCCCTTTACGATTACGCCATCATCTTCGATAGCAACAAGGCTGGTCTCAAGATGAACCTCAACCTTATTCAGTGCGAAGAAGTCTCTCAGATATGAAGAGTTTGCAAGGCAGATTCCCGGAGCGGCAATCAGATCATTCTTCATTTCAACGATTACCGGAGTCTTTCCGTGGTTATACAGGTCATATGCTGTTTCGCAGCCTGAAAGGCCTCCGCCAATTACGATAACCTTGTTGCCGGTTTCAGCGCCGTAGAGGTATTCGCATACTTCCATGGATTTTTCAATGCCCTTAATAGGCGGCCTATTAGCCTTTGCACCTGTTGCAACAATAAGCTCTGCGAATTCGCCAAGCTCATCAGCATTTTTAACTTCGGTATTAAACTTGATATCAATACCAAGCTTCTTCATTTCTCTTTCATACCAGGCGATGAGCTGCTTGTCTTTTTCCTTAAATTCCGGAGCAGCCGCTGCTACAAATACTCCGCCGAGTCTGTCAGACTTTTCAAAGATAACAGGTTCATGTCCTCTGAGCTTTAGAACTCTGGCAGCTTCCATGCCGCCTATTCCGCCACCAATGATTGCAATCTTCTTAGGACTATTGGTTTTAACAATCTTGTATTTGTTGTGCTGCATTGTTGGCGGGTTAACAGCGCAGCGAGCCATACCCATATTGTCACTGAGCTTTTGGTCGTTGCCGACGCCCTTGTAGTGAGCCATGTTAAAGCAAGCATTGTGGCAGCAAATGCATGGACGAATGTCTTCCTCTTCGCCATTCATCATCTTTGTAACCCATGCCGGATCAGCAAGGAACTGTCTTGCTACGCCCATAGCATCAAGATCGCCATCCTCAATTGCCTTTGCAGCAACCTCCGGAGTCATACGGCCTGCGCATACAACAGGGATATCAACATATTTCTTGATATGGGCAACCTCTTCGAGATTGCTGTTTTGAGGCATGTACTGGGGCGGATGACACCAATACCAAGCATCGTAGGTTCCGTTGTCACAGTTAAGCATGTCGTAGCCGGCATCCTGCAGATACTTTGCGGCCTTTTCACTTTCCTCCATGTCACGGCCAACTTCTACGTAGTCTTCGCCCGGAAGTGCGCCCTGGCCAAAGCCCTTTGTCTTAGATACTACAGAGTATCTGAGAGAAACAGGGTAGTCATCTCCGCATACCTTCTTGATAGCCTTTACGATTTCAACAGGGAAGCGATAACGGTTTTCAAAGCTTCCGCCATATTCATCGTCTCTTAAGTTTGTATATTTCATTGTGAACTGATCGAGAAGATAGCCTTCATGAACGGCGTGTATTTCGATTCCATCGACTCCGGCATCCTTGCAAAGCTTAGCTGTCTTCGCAAAGCCATCTATCATATCTTGAATCTCTTTTTTAGTAAGAGGTCTGGACATACAAGTATCATCCCAGCGGTTTGGCGTTGCACTTGCACTTGCTGTGAGGTAGTCAACATTTAAGATTGGTTTCATGACTGTACCAAGTGCCTTGTTTTTCAGACACTTAATCATAAGGTCATTAATAGCCAAGCTTCTTCCAAAGCCTGCTGTAAGCTGAATAAACATCTTACAACCTGTCTTGTGGAATTCATCCATGAATGCTTTTAGCTTGTCGTACTTTGCGGTTCCCTGCCAGAGCCATTTTCCCATCATAGTATCTCTGATAGGAGCTATGCCCGGAAGGATTAAGCCAACATTTTCCTTGGCTCTTTCAAGTAAAAAGTTTGCAGCTTCTTCATCAAAATGGTTTGGCTCGAGCCAACCGAAAATTGATGTGCCGCCCATAGATGTCATAACAATACGGTTCTTAATTTCCACATTACCAATCTTCCATGGGGTGAATAGAGCATTGTATTCCTGCTTCATATTTGCCTCCTAAATAAAATTTGTTAAACTTATAACATAATTTGATTATATCAAAAAAAATACGCCGTTGATAGCGTTTTCAAGCGGAGGCTCCGGAATAGAAAGAATTGGACTGTATTTTGATTTTGGAAGGCTAGGCGCTGCTGAGTAAATAATGCTTTTGCGAGGACCAACTCAGACAAAAGTGCGAATTGTATGAGTAAATGGGCGAAAATTAAATACTAACTCATACACGTCGGAAATTGCGATGAGTAAATGCCCCGAAATAAATAACGAACTCATACAAATTCGTAAATCTGTATGAGTACACATTCTAAAAATCGTAATTTACTCAGCGCATGGGAATGGTGCGTGTAAATAATCAAACCAAACTTTGTGCCTTCTTAATCGCCCTGGCCAGCGGAATAATAAGAAAGCCTAAAGCGAAATTTCCTGCGGCATGCAGTGCATCAAAGCTGAGGCCTGCGGCTATCCATACAAGCATCTCGCTAAAGCTTTGCCCCAGCACTATTGCTGAGAACGGAGCATATAAGGTCCCGTACAGCAGGCCGAACACTGTCACAAGTGCTATGCAAGGCCAGGCTCTTTTCTTTTCGAGAGTGTCCTTTGGAAGAAGCATGGCTCCGGCCCAAAGAATGGTCCAAAGATACAGGTATGGAATCCACCAGGTATTAAAGCCTGCCAGAAGTCCCTCGAGCAAAACATACACATATAGCGGGCACAAGGCTTTCTTTCTATATACCAAAGTCAGAGCTACGATGAAAAGACCAATCGGATGTATATTTGGAAGAAACTCCATCGCACGCTTAAGCGCATACATGAGTCCGCCCAGCATTGCGAATATGCACAATTCTTTAATCGTAAGCTTGCTCTTCATTTTGGGATTTCTTATCAAGAATAATATACAGAATAACTGCACCGATAATAACCGCAGCACTGAGTACTCTGGCCTGTCTAAATGGTCCTATATATAAGCTGTCTGTTCTGAGAGCCTCAACAAAGAATCTTTCAAGGGAATATAAAATCATGTAAAGACATGTGATTTGTCCGTTGAATTTTGTGCGTCCGCTCTTGTCCCACCAAAGCAGGAAAAAGAATAAAAGAAGACACCAAATTGATTCATAAAGAAATGTCGGATGAACCCACTCGCCATCGGCATAGATTGCCCATGGGAGATCAGTTGTGCAGCCATGAGCCTCGCTGTTAAAGTAATTGCCCCAGCGGCCTATTGCCTGAGCCAGAGGAAATTCTACTGCAACCAAATCAAGAAGCAAGAATAAATCATCCTTGTAATGATTGCTTGCAATGACAAGCACAATAGCAACTGCTATTATTGTTCCGTGGATGGCAAGTCCGCCACCGCGGAAATTAAAGACCTGAATGAGATCGTCCTTATATCTATCCCATTCAAAAATAACATAATAAACTCTTGCTCCGATTATTCCTGCAGGCGCAGCCCAAAGGAAGTAATCAAGCAGTCTATCAGTAGAAAAGCCCTTTTTAGGGCCTCTCTTCATTACGACAAATAATCCGAGCAGCATTCCGGTGCAAATGCAAACCGCATACCACTGAATATCAATACCGAAAATTGTAAAACACACCGGATCCGGAACCGGTAACCATCCCATACTATATTTCCCTTCTTCCTTCCATAGCCTTTGAGAGTGTAACCTCATCGGCATATTCAAGATCTCCGCCAACAGGAATACCATGTGCAATTCTTGTAACCTTGATCCCCGCGGGCTTAACAAGCCTTGCAATATACATTGCAGTTGCTTCGCCTTCGATATTAGGATTGGTTGCAAGAATCAATTCCTTAACGTCCTCATTTTGAAGTCTGATAATAAGTGACCTGAGGTTAATGTCATCAGGACCGATTCCGTCAATCGGAGAAATAGCCCCGTTGAGTACGTGATAAAGTCCGTTATACTCTTTAATTCTCTCCATAGCATGGACATCCTTAGGGCTTTCAACAACGCAAATAACGCTGTGATCTCTGCCCTGCGATGAACATATCGGGCATGGATCAACATCGGTCAAATTCCCGCAGACGCTGCAATACTTCATTGATGTCTTTGCATCCTTGATTGCATCTGCCAGAGCAGTTGCATCTGATTCATTCATTGAAAGTATATAGAAAGCAAGTCTCTGGGCAGTTTTTCCGCCGATTCCGGGAAGCTTTCCAAGCTCTGCTATTAATTTGGTTAGCGGTTTTGCGTAGTAATTCATATTATTAGAAGCCTAAGTTAAAGCCACCTGTAAGCTTACCCATTTCACTTTCGGAGTATTCGTCAATCTGACGCATTGCTTCGTTTGTAGCAGCAACGATAAGATCCTGAAGCATTTCAACATCATCCAGAACCTCTTTATCGATTGTAACTGAAACAAGCTGGTGCTGTCCGTTAACCTTTACGCTTACAGCTCCGCCACCTGCACTTGCTTCCATTTCAGTAGCATCAATCTTTTCCTGAGCGCTCGCCATCTGAGCTTGCATAGCCTGAAGCTGTGCCATCTTTGCCTGCATATCAGGCTTTGGTGCATGAGGCTTTTTGCCTGCTTTCATTCCTTTACCCATTGTTTCTCCTTGCCATTTCTACTATAGCTAATTCTACCGGCACTCTCGGTCTTGGTGACCAACGTGCATTTTGCATAGCTTCTGAAAGAAGCTTAATATATTTATCAAGATCTCTCAGACTGAGTTTTTCAGCCTGGGCCTTTAATCTTTCAATATTCTCTATGCTGAGATTTATTACATCCTCAGGCTTTTCCAAATATCTGACCAAAAGCAAATTTCTGAGATGGTCAAGCCAGTCTCTCGTAAACTGATTGATTTCCTTGCCGTCATTAAGCAAGCTGTTCAGTATCACCAGAGCCTTCCCGGCATCACCCTCTGTAACTGCATCTGTTATATCAAGGCAGCCCTGAGTTCCAGTCATTCCGAGAAGGAACAAAACATCGTCTCTGCTTAAAGTCTTTGCGCCGGAGACACATCTGTCAAGAAGTGAAAGACCGTCTCTTACAGATCCGTCTGCATTGCTTGCGAGAAGTCTTAATGCATCATCATCTGCGGCAACTCCAAGACTTGCGCAAATTGATTTAAAGTGACTAAAGATTTTATCTTCGGAAACACGTCTGAAATCAAGCCTCATGCATCTTGAAAGAATTGTTGCGGGGAGCTTTTCAGGCTCGGTTGTTGCCAGAATAAAGACAACATGCTCCGGCGGTTCCTCAAGGGTTTTCAGAAGCGCGTTTGCAGCAGATCCTGTCAGCATATGAGCTTCGTCTAAGATATATACCTTAGTCTTTCCCATTGCAGGCGGATAGTTAACGCCCTCTCTGAGGTCTCTGATATCCTCAACGCTGTTGTTTGATGCGGCGTCAAGCTCCATCACATCGATAAAATTACCCGCAGCAATTGCCTTGCAGGCCTCGCACTCACCACAGGGCATCCCGTCCTTTGGATCAGTGCAGTTTAAGGCCTTCGCAAGAAGCCTTGCGGTAGTAGTTTTACCGGTTCCTCTTGTTCCGCAGAACAAATAAGCATGTCCTGTTGTTCCGGTTTTTATTTGGTTTTCAAGTATTTTTACAATGTGCTCCTGGCCTATGAGGCTGTCAAAAACCTCCGGTCTGAAGCTGCGGTATAAAGCCTGATACATAATACTCTCCAAGAAATAAAACAGTCAGCACGTCTGATGAACCCAGGCTGCTCTGCGGCACACGAGAAAATCCGCTTATCGCTGCTTCCTTCCGGACCTGACGAGGTTCACAGCATCCCATTGCGCAGGACCCGGGCTCATCAGGCGGGCTGACTACAATTAACGCTTTATTATACAATATTTTAGAGGATTATCCTACCATTCTTTCAAGAAAATCTGTGATAATCATTTTCATAACTGATTACTTTATTTCTGCAAGGTAAGAAAGGATAGTATTTACAGAGCCATCAATGCCGACCAAATCGGAATGGACACAAAGATGATAGTTCTGAATATTCCCCCATTTTCTGTTGCTGTAGTGCTCGTAATACTGCTGACGGCTCTTGTTTACATCATCAATATATTTTGCCATCTGAGCATCTGTATAGTCAGCTTTTTCCGGAGCCATCGCTCTTTTTCTTGCGATTTTGTATGGCATGCTTGCGGCAATGAAAACATTTATGGAATCTTCACCAAGAACGAAATCAGCGCAGCGTCCGACAATTACGCAAGGGCCCTTTCCTGCAAGCTCTTTAATAACCTGACATTGATGCATGAATATTCCATCTGCAAAAGTCGGCTGGTATTTAAAGGATGCAAAGGACATCCTTTTGACAGCGCCTCCGGAAACCAGATGATTACCCTCTTCGTTGCTTGCAACAAAGTCCTCATCAAGTCCACCGTATTCAGCAGTTAATGTAATAATTTCTTTGTCATAAAAAGGGATGCCGAGCTTTTCTGAAAGCTTGATTCCGATTTCTCTTCCACCGGATCCGAACTCACGTCCGATAGTAATAATCTTATCCATGGTTTGCCTCCTTCTTTAAATAAAGAACAGCTTTGTCGCAACTGTCATAACAACTAAGAAAATCGCGTTCATCAATGTGAATAATCCAATATACTGCTTGGTGTGTCCCGGCCTTAGCGTTCTGAAATGATTAAACGTAATAAGACTTGCAAGGGACGCAATCAAAGTCCCTGTTCCACCGATATTAACGCCCAGCAGGAGCTCCTTATAATTAGTCGTAAATTTAGAAAGCAGTATTGCCGAAGGCACATTACTGATAACCTGGCAGGAAAGCTCACTTACAAGCAGTGTATCCTTTTCAAGCCAGCTGCTTACCAAATTGTTTACAGCAGGGATTCTCGACATGTTGCCGGAGAATATAAAGAAAAAGAAAAAGGTTGCAAGCAGAGCCCAGTCGACCTGCCCGAAAACAGTTTTGTCAACGAAGAACAGCACAATCGGAATAATTATCAGCCCAAGCCAATACGGGATTACTCTAAACACTATGAGTATTGAAAGTGCAAACAGCACGAGGTAAAGCGTAGTCTTTTTTGCGTTCAGCTTTGGACGAACGCTGTCATTCAGCTCAAGTGGAATGGGTTTTAAAATCAGACAGCAGATTGTAAGCATGACAATTGCAAGCACAAATGGCCAGAGCATTATCATGGTAAACTCGCCTGTCGGAATATTAAACGCAGAATAAATATACAGGTTTTGCGGATTGCCGAACGGAGTCAGCATTCCTCCGAGATTTGCGGAAATATTCTGCAAAATGAATACGTAAGCCATCTGCTCTTCATGCCTGGTAGAGCTTAATGCAAAATATCCAAGCGGCAGGAAAGTAATAAGCGCCATATCGTTTGCAATCAGCATGGATCCAATGAAGGTAATATATACAAGAGCCAGTACAAGCATCCTGAGATTACCAGTCATGACAACAATGCGCTGAGCAACGATGCTGAAGAACTTAATATTTTTAAGTGCGCAAATTACCGCCAATGTCAGGAAGAGGCAGCTTAGCGTTTTATAGTCAGGATATGAAAGATACTGCTTATCAGGCGTAACAATAAAGCTTGTTACTATTGCCATCAAAGCAGCAATGCACATAACCGTGTTATTTTGAATAAATCCAACAAACTTTTTCATTAAAAAGTCTTATTTCTTATTGTTCTCTAGTATTGCATTAATAGCATTAGGAAGATCTGCGAGTGCCTGCTCAAATTTTACTCCGTACCAGTGATCCGAGTCTCCGATTGTTCTCTCGATGCATCCACAGGTATATGCAGCGGCAAGGCCTGCGGCAACATAGCTGTCAAGGCCTCGCATTAAAGCTCCAACAAAGGCTGATGAATAAATATCGCCTGTTCCATGGTAGCTCTGGGAAAGCTGCTTGTGCTCGTAGTGCTTAAAGGTTCCGTTCTCATATACTGCAACGCCTGTATTACCCTTGCTGAGGCTAACGCCTGTGATAATAACATTTTTGCAGCCCAGAGCCTCAAGCTTATAGCAAAGCTCTCTTACATAGCCTTCTGTATACTCTTCCTTATATTCACTTCCTGTGAGGAAGCAAGCTTCTGAAATATTAGGAAGTACATAATCAGCGCATGCGCAAAGTGTCTTCATCGCGTCGACATAATCCTGACCAAATGCAGGATAAAGCTGTCCGCCATCAGCCATTGCAGGATCTACAATTTTTAATCCGCCATCTGCAAGGCAGGTGCTCATAATGCTCTTTACGAAATCAATCTGTTCAGTGGTTCCGAGATATCCGGTGTATACAGCATCAAACTTGATGCCACCTTCAATCCACTTCTTTTCAATAGCAGGAAATTCGCTACTAAGATCGCAGCATGTAAAGCCGGTCTCTCTGAACTTACCTGCGGTATGTGTTGAAAGAACCGCAGACGGAAGAATTGCACATTCAACTCCGCACGCAGAAATAATAGGAAGTGCAACCGTTGTGCTGCACTGCCCGAAACATGAAATATCTTGGATACTTAATACCTTTTTATCCATTCTCTAATCGCCTCTTTTTACTTTATCATTTTTTTAAATTCGTCCTCGTCGATAATCTTTACGCCAAGCTCGTTTGCTTTCGCAAGCTTGCTTCCGGCATCAGATCCCGCAAGAACGTATGTGGTCTTTTTTGATACGCTTCCGCTTGCTTTTCCGCCGTAGCTTTCAATTATTGCAGAAGCCTCATCACGCTTCATTGTAGGAAGCGTTCCTGTAAGAACAAAGGTCATTCCCTTAAATCTATCGTCCTTCTTTTCAAGTGCAGACAGACTCTTTAAGTTTACACCAAGTTGTCCTAATTTAATAATCATTTCTCTGTTCTTTTCAGAAGAGAAAAAGTCAAATATATCGTTTGCGGCTATTTCGCCGAAATCAGGAAGAGTCATAAGCTCCATCGGACTCGCATTCATCAGCTCATTCATATCAGCATATTTTGCCGCCAGAGTCTTAGCCGACTGCTTTCCGACATTTCTTATTCCAAGACCTGTAATCAGCCTGTCAATATTATTTGCCTTTGATTTTTCGATTGCGGCAAGAATGTTGCTTACACTCTTTTCTTTTCCGACAATGCCCTCCTCGATCAATCTGTCCTTATATTGATCAAGCATATATATGTCAGGAATACTCTTTATGTATCCCTCGGAAATCAAGCTCTCTATTGCGGCCGGGCCGAAGCCTTCCATATTCATAGCATCCTTGCTGATGAAATA
>DCHA01000037.1:20310-33893 GCA_002315535.1 Firmicutes bacterium UBA1764
CCGCATACAGGGCAAAACTCCGGCATGTGGTATGGAGCCGCAGATGCAGGTCTCTTTTCCTTTACAACTCTGAGAACCTCCGGAATAATGTCGCCCGCTTTTTGCACGATTACGGTGTCGCCGATTCGAACATCCTTTTCATCAATGTAATCCTGATTGTTAAGTGTCGCTCTGGCAACAGTTGTCTCTGCGAGCCTGACCGGAGAAAGAATTGCAAGGGGAGTCATACGCCCGGTTCTTCCAACCTGAACAACGATGTCCTCGACTATGGTCTCCTTCTGCTCCGGCGGGTACTTGTATGCAACAGCCCAATGCGGAACCTTTGATGTCATTCCGAGCTTTTGTCTGTCACTTAGCGAATCAAGCTTAACTACTGCACCATCGATTGCAAAGTTTAAATCCCATCGGGTGTTTCCGATATTTTCTATTGCGGCCCAAACCTCATCTGCGGTGCTTGCTTTTGCGATTCCCGGAGAGGTTGCAAAGCCCTGGCTCTGAAGCCACTCAAGGCTTTCTATATGTGAACTAAAGCTTTTACCTTCTGATATTTCCAGATTGAACACGAAGATATCAAGCCCTCTTTCTGCAACGACCTTTGGATCGAGCTGGCGAAGAGTTCCCGCAGCGGAATTTCTTCTGTTCTGATAAACCTTTCCGCCTTCCTCAAGCTGCTTTCTGTTTGCGGCCTCAAAGCTTGCGGTAGACATGTAGCATTCACCGCGAACCTCCAGATACGGAAGCTCCTCCGGAATGGTCTTTGGAACGCTTCTGATTGCGAGCGCATTTTCGTATACGCCCTCGCCTACAGCGCCATCTCCTCTGGTGATAGCATCTGTCAGCTTTCCATCGTGATATCTTAAAACCAATGTAAGGCCATCAATTTTTCTTTCAACCGCGAATACAGGATCCTTGATTTCAGATCTGATTCTTTCTACGAAGTCATATACCTCTTCTTTAGAGAATACATCCTGAAGAGAAACGACAGGGACATCATGCTTTACCTTTTTGAATTCTCTTTTGGATTCACCATGAACATGCCTGGTCGGAGTATCTGCATGAACAAAAAGAGGATTCTCAGCTTCAAGTCTCCTCAGCTCAAGTGAAAGCTGGTCATAATCGTAGTCGCTGATCTCCGGATCATCATTGTCATAGTATCTTTGATTGTGATAGGCGATGAGCTTGTACAGCTCCTCCATCCGTTCTTTTGGGTTCATACTCTTACTCTATCTTTGTTAGTGGAGCCATATCCTTTGCAAGATTCTTTGCCCCCTCTTCGAATTGTACTCTTATTATATTTCCGTCTACTTCCAAAACAAGTCCTTCGCCGAACTTCGCATGATCAACCCTATCTCCGGGCTTAACATCGATTCCCGCAAGAGTCTGCTTCTTTGGACGAGCCTTGATTTGATTGATGATTGAAATCGGTGATACATAGACACTATCATCATAGACTCTGTCTGTATCATATCTGTCTACGGTTCTTGATTTTCTATCGTATAAAGCCATACCAACCAGGTACTGCTTATCTATTTCTCTTAAGAACTGACTCTCAATGGTTATATCTGTTCGGCCGTAAAGCATTCTCATCTCAGCGCTGGACATGAAGAGCTTTTCCTTTGCTCTTGTCATTCCAACATAGCAGAGTCTTCGTTCCTCTTCGACGCCATCAGGCTTATCAAGGCTTCTGTAAGATGGGAAGAGGCCTCTTTCCATGCCCGGCATAAATACCACCGGGAACTCAAGGCCCTTTGCAGAGTGAAGTGTCATCATTGCAACAGCATCCTGGTTTGGATCATGATTATCGATATCTGATGCCAGAGCTATACCCTCCATGAAATTCTCAAGTGTAAACGCTTCACCGTTCTTCTCTGCCTCTGCCTGCTTTTCCTGAATGTCCGATTTGAATTCAAGAATATTTTCAAGCTTCGCATCAGTCTCCGGCTTGCCCTGCTCCTTTAAGGCTTCGGCATAGCCGCTGCGGTCAAGAAGAATATCGTAGATTTCCTCTACGCTCATATTCTCTTTTTCTATTAACAAGGAATCGTAAATATCGGTAAGCTCTTTTCCGACCTCCATTGATTTCATTGCTTCAAAAATCGAGCAATTTGAAAGCTTGGCAAGAGCCTGAAGGCTTTCGATTTTCTTGGCACCTATACCTCTTCTCGGGGTATTGATAATTCTCAGAAGTGAAACATCATCCATCGGGTTTACGACAAGCCTCATATAGGCAATCATATCCTTTACTTCGGCGCGGTCGTAGTAGCGCATGCCGGAAAGAACCTGGAAAGGGATATCCTTTGCAGACAGGCTGTCCTCAAAGCGTCTGGACTGAGCATTGTTTCTGTAGAGAATTGCGAAATCAGAATAATGCAGATCCGGATTGTTTCTCATTGAAGCTTTGATTTTTTCACCAATCCATCTTGCCTCTTCTTTATCATCATCAGCCCTGTAATACTCTATCTTTTCACCATCAGCAGCACTTGTTCTCATATGCTTATCTTTTCTTGCGCTATTTTTGACGATGACACTGTGAGCGGCATTGATAATGTTTCCGCTGCTTCTGTAGTTTTGCTCAAGCTTAACAAGCTTTGTTCCCGGGAAATCCTTTTCAAACTCAAGAATGTTCCTTATATCTGCGCCACGCCACTGATAAATACACTGGTCGTCATCACCGACAACGCATATATTCTTGTGGCCGCTTGCAAGCAGTCTGACGAGCTTATACTGCAGCATGTTTGTATCCTGGTATTCGTCTACCATGATGTATTTAAACCTTTCCTGATACTCTGCAAGAACATCAGGATTCTTAATAAGCAGCTTAACAGTATTCAGAATAAGGTCATCAAAGTCCATGGCATTATTCTTCTTCATTTGCTTTTCATAAAGCTCATAGACCTCTGCATAGGTCTTTGCATTTACAGAATAATTCGCTTCGGACTTAAACTTCTCCGCATCCTTGCCCTTATTCTTTGCAGACGAAATTACGCCTAGAAAAAGTGCAGGCGGGAACTTTTTATCATCCAGATGAAGCTCTTTTGCAATAGACTTTACGAGAGCCTTTTGGTCAACAGGGTCATATACAACAAAGCTGTTTGTATAGCCGAGTCTATCCGCATTTGATCTGAGTATTCTAAGACATGCAGAATGGAAGGTCTGAATCCACATACCTCTGCAGCTGCCAACAAGACCCTCAACTCTTTCGCGCATCTCCCTTGCGGCCTTATTTGTAAAGGTAACAGCAAGAATCGAATACGGCGAAATACCTTTATCCTGTATCATATACGCAATGCGATGCGTCATCGTATTGGTTTTGCCGGAGCCTGCCCCTGCCAAAATCAGAAGTGGCCCGTCAACACAAGTAGCGGCCTCATATTGCTCTTTATTCAGTTTTGATAAGTAATTTTCCATATGCCCTAATATACTCTCGGAATTGCTTAAGTCAATATTTTTTTACAGATCAACTATAGCGCTGCCACCGATGAATTCCCTGATAATTGAATTGCTCGGAATAACGTTTTCCTCCGGAAGCTCAAGCACATTATCAAGAATATCCAGCTGTCTTTGAGCCTCGATGTACCAAGGACTTCCTTCCTTTATTGAGTTAAGCAGAGGCACTGCATATTTTTTAAGTGCCGCAAGCTCATAAACAAGAGAGGAATCAAATAGACAGTCTGCGCTGTCCTTGAACGGAACAATATTTTCAAGCTCACCATTTCTTACGCCTTCCCAAACAGAAAGCGTCTGTTCCGGTTCCCAGCCTCTGTGTGCGTTGTCTCTTATAAGTCTTCTGATTTTTCTGACATCACTTACCTGAATCTTTCTTGTGCTGTCAATCTTAAGCTCAGTATTCGGCTGAATATAGATCCTGTACATGTCAGCCGGATCGATGTCTGCGGCAAGTGCAGGGTTAAGCCCGTGTATACCCTCGACAACAATAATCTGTCCCTCGTGTGCCTGAGTGTGTCTTTCACCGAAAACAGGATGCCCTGTGATAAAGTCAAAACGCGGAAGGTCAACAGTTTCCCCGTCAATCAGGGCCTTCATCTGCTTATTGAACAGATCCAAATCAAGCGCATCAAGATTTTCAAAATTGCGCAGTCCGTTCGGATCCTTCTTTATTTTTTCTCTGGCGATAAAATAATCGTCTGTACCTATGTAAATAGGCTTGCGTCCGTTAACCCACAGCTGAATGCAAAGACGCTTTGTAAAGCTTGTTTTGCCGGAGCTGCTTGGGCCCGCAACCATTACAATTCTTTTGCCATTCGAAACGATTTCATCTGCAAGATTTGAAATCATTTTTTCCTGAAGTGCTTCCGCAAAGAGGATAACGTCGTCAATTTCTCCGGACTTAATGCTTTCGTTTAAATCGCTGATGAAAACTATCCCCGTTCCAAATTCAGTTATCGTTTCAATATTCTTCATTTTCCCACCTCTAGTCTTCTATGCTGAGAACATCCCCTGTTCCAAATAAGTATAGCACAGCTTCCTTAACAGGTTTCCCTGTTATTTCTAAAGCCTCCTTGTAAAGCTCAAGCTGAGGAATATAGCTCTCCTTAAGCCTTACAAATTCTTCTTCCTTATTGTCTTTATCTATATAATTGCTCTTGTAATCAAGCAAAACATATTTACCGCCTTCTTCGAAATAGCAGTCGATTGTTCCCTGAACGAGAACGCTGTGTCCATCATAATTATGCTTTATGACGAATGGAGCTTCGCGGTGCAGCTCATTGGTTGCCATGGCACGTCTTCCGATATCGGATTCAAAGAACGCCTTGATTCTGTATGGATTGATAGCCTCTGCCTGAGCCCTTGTAATAATATTGGATTCAGACAGCGACATAATAAATGCTTTTATACTGTCTATATCTTTATTCTCAGCACTGAAGTCAATATGCTCCATTACAGCGTGGTAAGCTGTTCCCTTTTCAGCGGCATTTAAATGGTGCTTTTCCTCTGCGAAGAACTGAGGAGTCTCGAAATAATATACATTCTCGTCCTCCGATGAAAGCGTATAGTGATCCATGCCTGTTCTTGCCTTTTCTGCAAGCTCAGAAACAGAATACTTTTTCTTCGGAGCCTGCTCCTTGCTGAAGTAAGGATAATTGATAAAATCAGAAATATTCTTGTCTTTATATTCAGCAAAGCCTTTTTCCATTGCCGCTCTGAAGCTTTCCTTTGTTTCAGCGCTTTGTTTTTTGAATGCGGCCAGGCTATTCTTATTTGTATACTTAACGCGCTCCTTTGGGATGCATGGATATACAAGATCAAGGAGCTGCTTTGCGGACTCTACATCGCCCGGAAGGATAGTATCCTTCTCTGCGAAGCTGCTTTCCGTAACAGGCTTACATGCAGAAAACTGCAGCACATCTACCGCTCTTGTAAATGCAACATAAAGAATTCTTATTTCCTCTGCCCTTGCCTCAAGGCTCTTCTTCATGTTTAAAATGCTGAGCAGCTTGGTGTCCGTATAAGTATTGCTCTCCGGATTAACAGGCTTGATAGCACATCCGAATTCCTTATGAAAAGCGTATGTCTTTGAATCAGACTTTGTTATATTGCTGCCATAAAGATTTGAAACAAGAACAAATGGGAACTCCAGGCCCTTGCTCTTATGTATGGTCATTATTCTGACACAGTTGGCGCTTTCGCTGAGAGTCTTCGCAGGGCCTATATCTATGTTCTTGCTGTTTTTTGCAAGTATCTCCGCAAATCTGATAAAGCCGGGCAGCCCACTGAGATTATCATTTTCAAACTTCTCAGCCTTATCTACCAAAGCCTTTAAATTGGCGAGCTTTTGCTCCCCACCGTTTTGAGATGAAGCAAAATCACCGTAACCGGTCTTAAGAAGCAGTCCGTAAATAAAATCCGCAAGAGGAAGTATTTCCGACTCTTTTTTTAGTTCATCAAGCATTCTGATGAAAGCTCCGGCCTTTTCGTTAATCAGAGAGTATTCTAGGAATACTTCACTGAAGCTTGCCTTTGGCTTTCCTAAAGCTTCATTTCCGAATATGCGTACTGCGGCAAGCTCATTTGCGGTAAAGCCAAAGATTGGACAGCAGAGCACGGAAAGAAGAGGAATATCAAGCTTTCTGTTATTGATTATTTTAAGCAGGTTAAGAAATACCTGTATTTCAAGGCTGTCAAAATATCCTTCACTGCGATCAAGATAGACAGGAATATCAGCCTCAAGCAGAGTCCTGTAGTATACCTCTCCGGCATACTTTGTGCTGCGAAGAAGGATGACCATGTCTTTGTAGTCAAGCGCTCTGTCATGACCGGTCTTATCATCATGTATTAATTTGCCGTGATACTGCTTTATCAGTGACGCTGCCTGAAGAGCTTCAAGCTCATTTTTGCCAAGCTCTGCAACAAGCTCATCATCGTCATTCCGTTTACCGGAGTTAAGAATCCTGAGCTCTACCGGATAATCTATTGGCCCGGCATACTCACTTCCCTTTTTTAAAGCGGCCGCATCGTCATAGACCATGCCACAGCTTTCTTCAGTCATAAGGCCCGAGAATACTTCGTTCACGGAATCTATCACATTGGCCTTACTTCTGAAATTCATATTCAAATCTATTACTTTGTCAGCTTCATGCTTTCCGGATTTATAGTCACAGTAATAGTGCATGAAAATCTCAGGCTCTGCGAGACGGAATTTGTAAATGCTCTGCTTTACATCGCCTACCATAAAGAGATTATTCTCTCTTGCGATTTTTGTTATTATCGCTTCCTGAACTGAGTTGGTATCCTGGTATTCGTCTATAAAAATATATTTAAACTGCTTTTTATACTCACTGCATACATCTTCGTTTTCAAGTATGCTGATTGCAAAATGGTTCATATCGGAGAAATCCAAAGACTTATCAAGTCTCTTCTTCTCCGCGAATTCGTCATCGAATTTTTTGACAAGATCAAAGAGTATACTGATAGGACGCTTCATTGCGGCCTGCTCCTGCCTTAGCTGCGCAAGCTTCAGTCCGCCAAAGGACTTTTTAATACCATCAATTATGTCCTTGGCATGATCTCTGTATGCTTTTACTTCACTCTCTCTTGCTTCAAGTGCGGTCTTCTTTAATGAGATGCGCTGAGCAGTATGCTTTTCCAAAATGAGCTCAAAGCCAAGCTCCGGATTCTGATCGATGGCGGCATGCAGCCCTTCAACATAGGCGAGGTCTTCAGCGGCCTTTGCGGCAAGCTTGTCCAGACCTTCGCTTTCTAAAGCGCCGACGAATTTTCTGTGGTATTCAATTGCCTTGGAAAGCAGAAGAAGAGCCCTCTCCTTTGCAAAATCAAAATATCTAAGAACAAGCTCATCTCCATTATTAACTGCCCACTCGGCATACTCCCAAGGATGAGGCATACTCATAAGGAAATTGTGCAGTCTGAGGATCATGTCTCTTACCGCGCCATCGCTGTCATCACTGCTGTCATAGCAATCAAGGAAATAAATAAAATCAGCACTTTGATTCTTAAACTCCTTTTCAAAGAGCTCATCAAGTGCTTCTTCCTTTAATAATGCTGAGGCTGTTTTATCACAGGTCTTAAGAGACGGATCAACGCCGATGATATAGTAGTAGCGCTTTACTATGCTGAAAGCAAAGCTATCCAAGCTGCTTATATCGGCGTGTCCCATACGCTCGATTTGATCATCAAGCCCCTCTTCCTGCAGGCGCCTGAATATTTTTTCTCTCATCTCAGCGGCGGCTGCTTTAGTAAAGGTTACTATAAGCATCTCGTCTATATTAGACTTGCCCTCTTTAATAAGATTAATAATGCGCTCAACCAAAACTGCTGTCTTGCCGCTTCCCGCAGCGGCTGAAACAAGCAGATTGTGATCGAAATCAGTCATCGCTTCTTGTTGTTCAATTGTCCAACGTGTATCAGGCATATTAAATATTTATATCAAGTTTGTTTTCTTTTACGTAGGAATACCAGTTGCCGTTTTCGATTATTTCTTCTCTGGCAACAGTCTTAACTATTTCAGGGTTGAAGCCCTTTTCTGTAATGAATTGCTTTGCAATCTTGTAAAGCCTTATCATAGACTCGTGATCAATATTCTTCCTTCCGAGTGCCAGCTTGCCATAGTAGGATGACAGGAAAAGTGAGCCCGCAGAAAGAACACCGATTGCAATAAGGAACACTGTCTTTAAGCTTATTCCGATAACCTCAGCAGCCATGAGAGGCTTAGCAAATATTTCAATGAATAAGGCTGCGGCAATTGCAACAATCGTAAGGATATTCAAAAGCTTTGAATATAGCTCATTTCTTTTGTTTTTCTTACCTGTCTGCAGTATTGCAAAAACATGGTACTCAAGCTGTGAGTCAATCCACTCAATCCCATCACGGGTATTTGCCTTTTTGTATCCGCACAGCTTTAATGCATCAATACCATACTTAATCCATGCGGTATCAAGTGACTGCGTCCAGGTGAAATAGCTTGCAGCGTTTTCATCAATATTCATTGCATCAAGCACAGACTGCACTCTCAGGGTTTCTGCAAGCAGTCTGTAGTTTACGTATTTTTCATGGAAACGTTTTTTGCGTCCGTTTCTCAAAATAATTCCGCCAAAGATTAAAAGCACTGCATAAAGCGGCAGGCAGAAGAAGATGTCAACCTCGTCATATAAAAGGAAGCTGAGAACCATCAGCACACCCATAATTGCAAGTGCACGCAGTGATGATAAATAGTCTCTCTGGTTTATTACTGATAATCTGTCAGCACAATCATAGATGCTTTCATCACTTGCATCACCATTAAATTCATTTGTGTCTGCAAGTATTTTCTTAAGAAGTCCCGGCTCTGACTCAATTAAGACAGAGCTTGGCTCAAAGTCTTCGGATTCTCTCGGAGTCTTGATGTGAAGAATTGAGCTGCTGATTCTGTCGTGCTTTAAATGGAAAACCATGTCTGCGGCGCCGCAGCCATTTTCACTCCCGTCTTTTCCGTCCCAAAGCGCAAAGAGTATATGGCTGTGATCTGCAACATAAAGTCCTGCGCTGCGATACATATCATCTCTTATACCGGTTTCAGACTTTGTATATACAGTCTTCCACGCATTTGAAAGCATATCATTAAAAAGCTTTTTTCCTTCGGCGGAGAAATCCTTTTCATATTCCTCTATCGGCATAGGAAGGACAGCAATCAGCTTAATCCCAAACTCTTTTGCTATTTCCGCGCAAATAAGATCAGATCCTTCAGCCAGAGAATTCAGCATCACAAAATCGCAATTAGGGCAATTGTTCTTAAGAGATTTGATTTCTCTCCTCAGAATTTCCTTTATGCTTTCCTCATACTTCCTGTTTATTATTCTGTGACCTGTCACACCGATTGTGACGTAAAGCTTTTCCATCTGCAATTAATCCTTTATGGTTTCTTTTAGATTTGTTAAATAATCCAGCACTGAGTAATCCTTAATTGGATTGCCTGATATGTTAAGCTTTTCAAGCTTGCCAAGCGCAGCAAGCTTTGTTATATCCGAAATATTATTATTGCTGATATCAAGCTCTTTTAGATTTGTCGCATAAAGCAAAGGCTCCAAATCGCTTATGCCAAGCCCTGACAAATCAAGTGCCTCAGCCTGCTCTAGCTCAGCATCAGAAATAAGTCCATCCTCTACAATGCAGTCAAGCCCTGCATCGATAAAGGCTTTTAAATACACCTCATCTAAATCAAGGTTAGTAGCATCATAACTCTCGGCCTGTACCGTTTCCGGTTCCTTAAATATTCCGAGCTTCAGCTTTGATGCAATCAGAATAACGATTAGCGCGGAAATCAAAGCAACAACGATAATAGCAATCCATCTGACAAAATTCTTTGGTTTAGCATCACGCTGCTTTAAATCAGACAAAAGCTTTTCAATGGACTCGGCATCCGGATCGTATGTCTTTGCGAGTCCTACCTGCAGAGCAAGACCGGAATCCATCTTTGGGTAGCCAAGCATTACACAGTAAAGCTGATAGTCCTTATCAAGGACATAGTTTATTTCCTGCTTAAGCTTTGTGATATCAGCATCTTTTCCGATGACAAAAACCGCGCGGCCCCTTGCTCCGGCGGGCTTAATCTTTTCGATAATCTCCGAAGCCTCGTCGATACAATCTTCAGTTACATAAATATAATAAGGTTTACTCATAGACTAATTTCCTGCACTTGTTGCGGCCTTTTGATCATACGTAATCTTTCCGTGGAATTCGAAGGCCCTTTGAACGCCCTTTGATCCGAGAAGGGTTACCCATACCTCACCATTTTCCTGAATAACAATACTGAGGCTCTGGTACAAAGTATCGCCCTTTACATCAGGAATGCCCACAGAGAACATGTTTGCGTAGTGAGCAAGCTTTGATACAGCCTTCATGCTGCTGTTCATTTCGGTCATTACGACCTCGCTGATCAGAGCCATTGCAATAGGCTTTGAGAACGGTGGAACCGCATTATCCGCGTTCGTGCTCTTCTTTGCAAACTCATCATATTTTTCTTCGTCCCAAGGCTCAAGCTTTACACTAAAGTCGTCAGATCTTCCGAGCAGGCTAACCTCACCGTTTTCAGCAAGAACTGCCTCCACAGCCTTCCATGCGATTGACTCATCGCCTTCAAGCTTGGTGCACATCTCAAAGCTGCCTCTGAATCTGCCGTAGGGCTCGGTATCCTCGCGCTTTAAATGAAGCGCAATGCTGATGTCAGCATTAATGCTTCCGGAGGAATTGATTGGATCAGTCTCGCTGTAATCAACATCAACGCCCATAACCATGACAGGAGTGATGATAATTTCGCCGTCGTCCTCAATATCAATTTGAAGCTTAGAATCATCAAGAGTGATTCTCTTTCCAAAGAGCTCAAGCTCCTCGCCCGGCTTTGATGAAACACTCAGCTCTATCTTGCTGTGTGCGGACACTCTGTAGCCAGCCGCAATGCTCTGGCCACAAACATAGCCGATCTGATATTCGGAAGTAGTCACAGGTGCAATGATAAAGGTCTTCATGTTTGCATCAATAAGCTTTGATACAGCCTCGCTGATGTGATAGCCGATAAGAGAAGGCACATCCGTGAGATCCTCTTCAGGGCCCAGACTTTCGGTAATGACAATCTGGCTGCTGCGCAGGGTCTTTCCGCGGATATTCTGTTTAAAGATATATCCGATATCCTCATCATCGCAGTAATCTGCGCCAACTGCATATTCAAATTCAGCCTGCGCAAGGCGCTCCTCTGCGGGCGGCGTCTGCATGCCTATTACGGTCGGAGCCTCGCTGAAAAAGAGCTTGTTAATCAGGCAGGTCAATGCAATAGCAAGAACTACTGCCAGCACAATTATCTTCCAAACTATGCCTGTTTTGATCTTTATCTTTTTGTCTTTGTATTCTTTTTTATCCGGAGAATTAATTACCCCGTACTTATCAATTATCTTTACTAATTCATCAGAAAAATATCCGTAGCTCGAGTAGGCCTTTAGATTAACAAATTGATTTACCGTCAGACGCTTTTTAAGATCGTCATCAAGCCTGGGGCTTCCGATTTGAACTGTAAGGATCGGAATATTGTTCTCCTGGGCAAATACGATTTCTCTTCTGACATTTTTACTTCTTACCGAAGCCTTGCTGAGCATCAAGAGAACAAGCGAAGCCCCCTCGAGCTTGCTTCCTATATTCTCGGACCAGTCGGCTCCGGCAGTAATGCCATTATCAAACCAAAGACTGACGCCCTTGGACTCCAAGGCGCCAATAATGTTATTCACGATTTTCTTGTCTTTATGCGCGTAGCTGACAAATAAATAATTGCCCATAGCATTCTCCGAAAATTTTTCTGTAATAACATAAAAGCAATAAAGCTTTTGTAAAAATTATACCATAATATGTGGTAAAATAGTGTCTGCAAAAGGAGTACATATTATGAAACACACAACTATGCTATTAATACTCGACGGCTTTGGAATCGCGAATAACACAAGCGCAAGCGCCATTGCCGCTGCAAATAAACCAAATCTTGATAGGCTTATGGCCGAATGTCCGCACACACAGATAGACGCAAGCGGTATGGCTGTTGGTCTGCCGGAGGGTCAAATGGGCAACTCCGAGGTTGGCCACACCAACATCGGCGCGGGCAGAGTCGTTTGGCAGGAGCTGACAAAGATTACAAAGGAAATCGATGACGGAGAGTTCTTTGAAAATGAGGCTCTCTGCGAGGCTATAGACAAGGCAATCGCAAACAAGAGCAATCTGCATTTAATGGGACTGCTGTCTGACGGCGGCGTTCACTCACATAATTACCATCTCTATGCACTGCTTAAGATGGCAACGCGAAGAGGACTTGAAAATGTATACGTGCATGCAATCACCGACGGACGCGATGTAAATCCAGGAACTGCAATTGATTACATAAACGAGCTTGAAGCAAAGATGAAGGAAATCGGATGCGGCAGGCTGGCAAGTGTAACAGGCAGATACTACGCAATGGATCGCGACAAGCGCTGGGAAAGAGTTTCAAAGGCATATGATCTTTACACTCTGGGTGAGGGACGCGTAATGAAGTCCGGAGCTGAGCTCTTTAAATATGCACAGGAGCAAGGCGAAACCGATGAATTCATCATTCCGGGAAAGGTAGAGGGCTGCCCAAACATCAGCGATAACGACAGCGTAATATTCTTTAACTTCAGACCTGACAGAGCGCGCGAAATCAGCAGATGCTTTGTTGATCCTGATTTCGATGGGTTTGAAAGAAAGGCCAAGCCAGAGGGTCTCTGCTATGTATGCTTCACACAGTATGATGCAACCCTTCCTAATGTAAGCATTGCATTTAAGCCCCAGAGCCTTGAGAATACACTCGGGCAGTACATATCCAATTTGGGATTAAAGCAGCTTAGAATAGCCGAAACAGAAAAGTACGCACACGTTACATTCTTCTTTAACGGTGGCAAGGAAGAGCCTTACGAAGGCGAAGAAAGAATTCTTGTTGCAAGTCCTAAGGTTGCAACATATGATTTAAAGCCTGAAATGAGTGCATACGAGGTTACTGAAAAGGTTGTGGACAGAATTAAGAGCGGAGAGCTTGATCTCATAATCATGAATCTTGCAAACTGCGATATGGTTGGACATACCGGAGTCTTCGATGCCGCAAAGGCCGCAGTAGAGGCCGTAGATAAATGCGTTGGCGAAATCTGCGATGCAATTAAGAGCGTAGGCGGAGACCTGCTTATCACCGCTGACCACGGCAATGCTGACTGCATGATAAACGATGATGGATCACCGATGACTGCACACACAACAAATCCTGTGCCACTTATTTACTTCGGAGCGCAATATAAGACATTTAAAAAGGAAGGCGCACTTTGTGATTTAGCACCTTCCCTGCTTGAGCTTATGAAGCTTCCTGTTCCAAAGGAAATGGATGGGAGCAGCTTGTTTAGTTAAGATTATTTATTTTGGCTGTCTGCGATTACGAATTCAGCCAGCCTGATTCCGTCGCAGGCTGAGGACATTATGCCTCCGGCATAGCCCGCGCCCTCGCCGCCGGGATAAACACCTTTTATTAGACTACCGTCAGACGCAAGTGCAACGCCATTTGCGTCTCTTTTTATTCTTACCGGGCTTGA
>DCHA01000037.1:33949-35035 GCA_002315535.1 Firmicutes bacterium UBA1764
TTTCTGCCGAAGACAGGCAGAGCCTCTTTAATGGCCTTACTTGCGAAGTCCGGAAGCGATGCAAAGGCGGCCTCGCCCTTTGGAAGATGGCCGTTTCCGTTTATAAATGCAAGCTCTTCATATTTTCTTTGGAAATCCGCACCTGCAAGAGGGTGATCAGATCCAAAGTCAGTAGTTCTGACATCGCAAAGCACTGCGGAGTTTGCGAACTCGCCGTCACGCGCGCTGTAACTCATGCCGTTTGTTACGCAGCCATCCGGCTCTGAAGAGGAATCAACCACCTCGCCGCCAGGGCACATGCAAAATGTATATACACCGCGGTCACCAATCTTACAATTTAATTTATATTCCGCCGGGCCAATGCCAAGCTCTTTATGAGATTTCCCGTACTGGGCTTTATCGATTAATTCCTGAGGATGCTCCACGCGAACGCCGATGGAAAACGGCTTTTGCTCTATCATATAGCCAGCGTCAAGAAGCTCACTAAAGCTGTCTCTTGCGCTGTGCCCTATTGCCAGAATCGTGTAGTCGGTATCTATGCAGCCCGGAGTCCATCTGGTGTTAAAACGGACTTCTCCGCCTAGGTCTTCGATTTTTTTTCTGATGTTAACAACAGCGGTTCTGATCACATCAGTCCCGATGTGCGGATGCTGCCTATACATAATTTCAGGATTTGCCCCCGCATCAACAAAGCTCTTTAGTACAAAGCTTTGAGCTGAATTTTTTGTAAGAGTTGTAAGCTTTCCATCGGAAAAGGTACCTGCCCCGCCCTCACCGAACTGAACGTTTGAGGAAGGGTTAAGTGCGCCGCCGCCCCAAAAGCCTTCGACATCTTTTACGCGCTGAGTCATCTCAGCGCCACGCTCAAAGACGATGGGTTTTGCTCCGGCCATCGCAAGAACAAGTGCGGCAAAAATTCCGCAGGGGCCAAAGCCTACAACGACCGGGCGCTTGGCAAAGCTTGCGCCTGAAATATTTGGCTCGTATATGGATGAATCTGCCTTTCCGGTCTTGAGCCTGTTCCTTTTTGCGGCATCAATCAGATACTCGTCATCCAAATCCGATTCAACGTCAAAAGAGAAAACC
>DCHA01000037.1:35132-44397 GCA_002315535.1 Firmicutes bacterium UBA1764
AGGCGTCTTTCGACAAGCGCGCACATGTCGCCAAGCTCTTGATCTGTTTTTAGTTTTATCTCATGAATTCTAATCATGCTTTAATACTAAGAAAGATACATCTTAAAGTCAATATCTAATCTTGTATAATAAACACTCGTTTACATATAAAAACCGGCTGACGTCGAAAAACAGTATGTGCATTGCGGCCACACTTTTAAGCCTGCTCAGCCTTCGCATGCTCAGGCTTCGTGCGGCTTAGCGTTTGCGATGGCCTGGCAAGCACATATTTTTTTCTAGTTGCCGGTTTAGTTAAGAATTATTTAGTAAAATAGTTATAAAGGAATACTACAACGTGTGCCCTTTCGCAGTTGTCATTCGGGCCAAAGGTGCCTGCGGCTTTGCCACTGGTAATGCCTTGTTTGGATGCCCAAAGTACAGCGTTATAATAATATGCCGTATTCGACACATCACTGAACGGGCTTGCTGCCGGACCATTGGCAGTCATGTTCATGATTGCCGGAGCCTTAGCGTAGCGATACAAGAAGGTCACAGCTTGAGCTCTGTTGATTTTTGCATTTGGACAGAATTTAGTATCTGTTACGCCATGCACAATTCCTTCAGATGCCGCCCAGCGAAGTGCTTCCCCGTAGTAAAGATTCATATCGACATCTGTAAACCTTACGTCATAGTCAACTACAGGCTTTCCTGCCGCTCTCCAAAGGAGTGTTACAAACTCTGCTCTTGTGCAGGTCGCATTTGGAGCAAAGTGCGTAGAATCCACACCGCTGGTGATATCGCTTGTTACAGCCCAAAGAACTGAACTGTAGTAGTACTCCCCATCCGCAACATCGCTGAATGGCATATCAGTAACTTCCTCTATTACATAGCAGCTGAAATGTCCGGCGCTGAATACAACGGTCTTTCCGTCTGCATAGCTAGGCATACGAGTCTTTTCTCCAGTCGGAGAAAGATACCACACACGTACTGCAGTGGAATAACTATAGTTGATGCGAATACCTACTTTGCCTCCGTTAAACTGAGAAATATTAGCACTACCAGAGAGAATGGAGACGTTAATTATTACAGCATTATTCATTCCTCCGACAGCTTCTTTCTGTTCATTGGTCATGAACTTTTCTGATTCAGTCCTCGGTCCAACACTTATAGAAATCTTTACATCTTTCCCTCCGGCCTGCGCAGCAATGGCTTTAAGAGTATTTTTATCAAACTCCAGCACTACATTTCCCGGAAGTATTACTTCAAGTGTATCAGCTTCGGAATTAACGATTTTATTAAATGAAGTTGCATCAATACTTATATCTGAAATAGCCTGCTTTGATTCGCTTAAATCGATAACAAGGCTTCCGCCCTCACCTACAGCGTCAATTTGATTGGTCGAAACATCATTCACCGTAGCCGTTTTATCAGATACAGAAACCGGTAATTCTACGTCTTTCTCTGTGTCCTTTTTCTCGTCATCCTTTTTCTCTTCGCCGGAGCTATCACTAGAAGGATCGTCCTTTTTAGGTTCTTCCACCGGATCATTAATAATAGGGTCATTGATAATAGGATCGATGATAATAGGATCGATGATAATTGGATCATTTTCATGAGGCTCTTCGCCGGGATCAGAATTAACCGCTTCAACTGTGATTGTGGTTACAGGAGATGCATTATGGTTCGTGTCTTCGCTGTAACGGAAATCGTAGGTACCAGCCGCCAAGGATATACTGCTTCCGGAAAGCGCTGTTGCCGCCACCCGAGTAAATCCATCTTCAGATCCTGTAACCTTATATTCCATTCCCACGCGTACATTGGATACCATACCGGGCTGAGTTGTAAGCTCCGGAGCCTTTTGCTCTGCCTTTGTTATAGTCAGTGTTCCGGGTATACTTGCACTAAAGGTATAGCCATTTGTGACATCTATTCCGCCTCTCAAAACCTGATATGAGGCAATTGTATTTGCCACACTGCCTGCATCTGTGATTGTACCGCCGCATACTGCAGATAAGCTGTCTCCGTCTATCAGAACCCCTTGTGTGAAGGTATAGTCACTGCAGCTAAGGGACTGTCCGCTATAGACGCGGCTGGCACTTCCCGCGGTGATAGTAATCGGATCCGCCTTCGGGGTTATGGTAAGGGTTCCTGCTTCACAGCGTATACTGTAATTATTTGCTGTTGATCCTGATAACAAGGTGAGGCCATAGGTAATGCTGTTTTCACTGCTTCCGGCATAGAGCTGCAGTCCATTGCCTATTCCAAAAAAGCCTTCTCCATTTACAAAGCTTCCGGACTTAATGCTTACTGTACTATTTTGCAGCACAGTTCCGTCATATTCACGTGATTCAGAGGCGCTGACTAAAGTTATGGGCCTTTTTTCTACAATAAGAAGTTTCCCGCTGCTGACATAGTCTTCTTGCTGCTGTGAATCCACATGTGCAAACTTAAAGTAATATGACCCGGCATTAAGCGTTTTGTTTGTTGTCAGAATCAGCTTATTACTTTCTATTTTCCATTGGATATTCGGTGCAATTGATTGTTCTGTTGTATAGCTATTATCTTCATACCAATGAAGTTGGAAATTAGTTCCCTCCAACCCATGAGACGCAATATTGTATTCAACCGTGCAGGAATCACCGTAAACAGGATTTGCGGTGCTTACTCTGTTAAGGCTCATATAGTTTTTCTTAGACTTAATTATCAGCGGCCCATGGCCAATAGTACTGTCTTGGGCACTCACGGCACGTGAGTTTTTAAGATCGTCATCAATACCGTGACCGGTTTCCTGTTCAATGTCATTTCTGTATAAACCGAGACGCCCGCTGACATAGACGCCCTCGCTTACACCGGTGATCTCGGCCCCGTTGCTGTAACTACCAAGATAATTGCCCCCAAACAAGCTGGATACAGTAATTGTACCTCCGTAAATATAAATCTTTCCGGAGTCCTTTCCGTAACTCGACCCTATTGCAGCTCCGAGCAAATAATCATTTACTACAGTCAAAGTACCGGAATCATTCGTTTGGCCATAGATTTTCAGTACCGCGCCCGTGGCAACTTCAATACCAGCGGCAACTCCATCATTATCTACTTTAAAGGACTCGCTTCCGTTGATTTTGAGGTTTGTACCATCACGGAGTATTAGATTAACATCGCCGGAAACCTTAACAGAATGGTTTATAGTAACGCTTTGATCCACTATATACCATCCGCTTGTCCACTCGGTATCTTCGCTTGTTACGGTGTGAACAAGAACAGAGGTTTGTAGTGTTTTACCCTCTTCAACATAATCGTATTTTGCGATGTTTCTCTTATACTCGCATGTATTACATACATCATCCGCGTCGCCATCATACACATGCGGTTCAATAGTTTCTGGAGTTTGACACCACTGACACAAATGTGCATGCCCCCGTTCACCGAGAGCAGTCCACGTATTTTCATATGAATGTTGAGCATAGTCCTTCAGATTATACCATTTGGTTATTTTTTCATTGCAAATAGCGCAAGTACTCGTTATTTCATCATGTTCTATGATTTTACATGTTGGAGAAATATGTTTTGTTTCTGTTGTTTTATAACTATGGCCGTTCTCATCTGACGTTTTCAGCTTGCTATAGTTGGTTTCATTTTCTGCATTCTCATCCGTAAAGAGCTTATCACAACCCTCGCAATAGTAATATGCCGCCAATCCGGGCTGTGTACAGGTGGCAGAAGTTGCATCTTGTTTGTGTAAGGTGTGATTATGAGTAGTATTGGACTCATACTTAATTTGATCGGAATACACATAGATGCCATTTGTATCCTTAAAGCGGAATTGATAAGTTCCCGCAGAAGTTATTTTATAGTCGTAAAGATATCCCGAATAAAAGATATTATTTGTCCCAATAACTGTTGTATTGCCAGGCGCAGAATTTTTAACCACAGTCCAATCATTATTTCCGAATTTTACTTCAAAGCTCAATAATCGCTTGGCAGCATTTTCAGGGAATCTAAAATAAACCATATCGTCCTGATAGCAATCATTTTTATCGAGCAATTCTCCCTTACATAAATAATTAACAGTTATTGTTTTTGAAGCTTTTGCACCCGACTCCATTTCTGCAGTGATTGTGTAGGTGCCGTTCTCAGGGATGACCCATTGGTATGCCTGTGGGTAGAAAAAAGTCGTTTCGTATTTAACCCAAGCCGAAGGATTCGGGACTACACCTTCTGTGGTGAGCGTAAAAGATGTTCCCCCCGACGATCCCCGCTTTGTAGTTATTTTCGTTCCATTTACATATAAATTCTTTATAGAATCGAAAATTTGATCATAACTATATTTAGCGTCATCGAAGCTGTCTTTTTTAATTACAATAAAGACTCTGTCAGATGTTGCGCCAATATTCTCATCCATATCTATGACATCAAGCACAAAATTATAATCACTGTAGGTGACATGAATCGGTCCGCTTGTTTTTGTTCTTATTGCATTTCCATTGCTCTTTGTCGCTACGCAATACAAATTCAGAACAGTTCCTTCCGGATAGTTAGGAATAATCCAGGTGCCTTTATCGTTTGAGGTTCGAAGAATCTCCGTGATATCTCCGTTGTGATCTGAGTACCAAACATACTCATATTTATATTTAGATTCGTATTGATCTTCGGAAGGCAACGCATAAAGAGTCATGGATTTCTTCCCAATATCATCAATATCAACTACAACAGAAGTCTCCAAACCACCATCGTAAAAACGTGCACGTAAGTCAAAATCTGCAGCATCAAACTGCGCATCTGATTTGGTTACATCAATTGAAATATTAATGCCCATTGCAGGCATATTGTCCAAATAGAGATACTCTTCCCCATTCTTAGTACACTTGTAAATGGCAATTCTGCTTTTTTCTATTTCGTGTCCCTCAGTATCTGTAATCTTTAGACTTGACCAGTCATAAGTATACTGTATTCCACATTCGTACTTATTAGGAAGCTTAAATGCAACCCAGTTCCCGGACATAACATAATCTCCGGACCTAAAATGGAGGCATTCATAGGTCAGTTTTTCGGACAGACAGGAACCGGTAATTGAAGTGTAGTCATCCCCCTCCGACAGTCCGTTTATAGTAATACCAAGTGGATATTGACGATACGCATACAAAACATAGGCACTGCAGTCAGGTGCGTAATCATCCCAAAGCGGAACATTATAACTTGTATATTTAACTGTAAAGCCGTCTTGTACATACGTAGTTCGTATATAAACATCTTTATCGGTATCAATATTTTTCGTTTCGATTTCATCATTATTGAACCACTCCAAAGCCTGGTCCAAAGTAAAATTAGATTTCGAAGGATGAGTTCCCAGGTATTCCGTTCGTGTCTTTGAGTCATACTTGCCATATACGTATTCATAATTAATCCATTGATCATCATCAGCCAGTGTATTCGCATTTTTTTTAGTAGAGTATGAATTATACAAATCGGAATAATATCCCAATGATGAATTGTATTGGGTTGAATTGTAATAACTTGCATCAGTATATTTCGCAGTATGAGGGATCTTAATTAGTGTTCCCTTTATAGGCAGAGGAATTAACATGCGTAAAGAAGACTCATTACTGGTATCAGCGTACAGTTCTTTTTCAGGAGAACAATGCAAGTAAACCTTTTTCCCATCGACAGTTGTACTCAAGGTATAATATTGCATTCCCCAAATGGAGGAACCTCTATCCAAATTCCACCACGAAATAGCATATTTTGATTCTGGAAGTTCATTTAAAGACTCCTCCGGGTGGTTATACAGCTTAACATACTGCAGGGCAATATCATCTTCGGACCCGACACATGACAGGGCATAGCTTGCATCTACAGTCATAATGATAGCCACTCTTGATCGATCCTCATTCCATCTAAAGATGACTTTCCCCTTATTATAATCTTCTAAGCTACAAAAAATTTTTTCTATTCCGCCTTCAGAACGATATGTGACATACTTATAAATATCATTCGCCCAAAAGCAATCATCACCGCTATACTCGTTCCATTTGTTCCAGTCAAGAGCCGCTACTCTTAAATCATCATCGACCATTAAAAACGAATAGGTACCCAGTACAAGAGTTGAATTATCCATGTATGTCAGTGCATCCCGCCCGGAATCATCATTAACTAGTGTCAACGACGTATCATATCCCGGCTTAGAATAAACGACTGTCTGTTCCTCCTGGTCTTCAGCAAAGCTTTGGTTAACAGCAAAACATACTGCCATCGTTATCAACAGCAGTATAGTAATTTTTAATAAGTTTTTAATTCCACTATGTTTGCTCATGTTTCTTTCCCGTTATCGTATTGAAAATATCTTTGATTCATATATATAAACCTGGCAACCCTTTTCAGGCTGCCAGGTAGCATTTAATCCGGTTAATTCAATTTAAGAATCAGGTTACAGAAACGCTGAATCATGTTTGCTGCTTCGGCTCTGGTTGCGAATCCCTGCGGAGCGAGCTCTGTTGTTGTTCTGCCCTTGATTATCTCTACAGCGTTGGCCCACTTCATGTTATCAAGTGCCCAGTCGCTGATAAGGTATGCATCGAGGAATGCTTTTAAATCTGCCCTCTTTGAAACATCAATCTTCTTGTATGCAGCGTAGCGCATCAGAATTGCGGCAAGCTGCTCGCGTGTTACGAAGTCATCCGGACCAAATGTTTTAGCATTATAGCCCTCGACTACTTCGGTTGACTGTGCCCAGCGAATGGCGTCTGTGTACCACATGCCAGCCGGAACATCCTCGAAGGTCATGTCGTAGTCTACCAGTGGGCTGCCTTCAATACGCCAGAGTATTGTAACGATCATTGCACGTGTCAGGTTTTCATTCGGTTCAAATTCTACATCGGAGGTTCCGTCCATGTACTTCTTTTCAACGCAGTAGTGTACGCCAGGGTGATACCATTCCTTAGGATCACTGTCTGTGAACTTAGCGTATACACAGGTTTCGTCCTGTGGGCATGGACCTGCCTCTACAGGCTTGGTTGGATTTACGATTGGAATGTAAATCGGAACATAACGCTGAACCTTGTTGTAGGTGAGGACGAGATACTGTTCAACAGGGGTCTCCTGCTCTTTGTCCGCACGATATTCAATTACATAGTCCTCGTCGGAGAAGAAGTAACCACTGTTGTCTTTGTCGTCCTTACTTACTTCACAATCGACAATAAAAACTGCTTCCGCTTCTGTTGGATCAACACGATGTGATACGCCGATATATGCATCCCCTGTTAAACCACCTTCACCTATGTTAATTACATTTCCAACATTATTATCGCCCCAAAGCATTAAGTTATCCGTTATATTAAGGCCAACAACATAATTGCCAGTAATCCTTGTTGATCTCTGCACTTCTATTGATGCAATATTACGTATTCCGGCACCACCGAAACCAGTTTTCCATTCACCCGTGGAACCTGCAATCTTATTGTTATTTATATTTGAACTATCAATAGTTAATTCACCAGCGTTTTCAATACCGCCACCATACAGACTCGCTGAGTTTCCAGAAACAGTGCTACCAGTTATAAAAACACTACCAATAATATTTTCAACACTTTCGTTAATATCATCTTCATTCATATTCTGATTATATATACCGCCACCACAATCTGCGGTATTCTCATCTACATGAGAATTGCCAGAAATATCAACAGTACCACTATAGTTATAAATTCCTCCGCCACAGTCTGCAGTGTTATTAGATATCACAGATCCATTTTTTATATTAACTACACCACAATTATTGTAGATGCCGCCGCCACAATACGAAGTTAAACTTGCACTAAACAATTGCATTAAATTAACATCCTGAGGCTCACCTTGAGGCTCCTCGTAAATAATTTCACGTGCGCAATTTTCAGTGATGTTTCCGGAGTTAACAACAATTTCACCTCCGTCATTATATATACCACCACCCTGGCATGCAGTATTTTCAGATATTCCAGCTCCATTTATAGTAACCGTACAGCCACTAGCATTGTAGATACCGCCACCATGGCCGCCCATTAACATCTCAAGGTCATATCCCACATTTCCTTTAACTGCAACATTTCCAATAATATTGCCACCGTTAATTGTGGTTGTTCCATCTATTACTGTGTTCTCACCAACATAACCATATCCGTTATAGATACCGCCACCAAATAAAGCGGCATTACCAATGATATTGCCTCCATTAATCGTTAATGTTCCGCCTTGATTATATATGCCTCCACCACATTCAACTTCCTTAAATTCACGACCTCCGGTTATGCATCCGCCAGAAACTTTAATTGCACCTTCACTTTCCTCTTCACTATAAGCCTCATAGCAGCCATCTTCATCTTCATCAGTAAACCATCTCTCAGTTGATCCACTATCCTCAATCGTTAATGTTGCTCCAGCGCAAACAGTGATAACGCTGCCTGTTCCAGTACCCTCTAAAACATGACCATTCAAATCAAGAGTAATATTTTGAGAAAAGTCAGATGTTGTTGCAATCACAATATTCTCCTCAATATCACTCAGCAAAACTATTTTAGATTCAGTTTGCAGCGCTGTGATTAGTGCTTTATTAATAGTCTTAAAAGGCGATAATTCGCTGGTTCCATTATTATCATCACTACCACTTTCAGCTACATAGTAGGTGTTGCCCGATTCTGCATATATAACCACGCTAAACCCAGATAACAGCGTGACAAGCATACATACGCATATAAATAAACTTATTAGTCTTTTTTTCATAGTATTTTCCTCCGAAAAACCAAGTGCGCCGTTTAGGCGCAGTTAACCTAATACAAATTTTCAATTCATATTTAGTTATATGATAGCAATTATAGGACGCCGGCATAATCCTCCAACTCTCATATAGCCCCTATAAGGAAAATTAGATATTGTTTTTCAAGATATATCTGTGATAGGCTTTAGTAAATAAACGGTTATCTTTATTTCAGCCATATGAATGTTCATATGGTAACGCAGAATAAGGGGACTCAAAAAATGACAAATCTTCAATTACAGGCAGTGCTTCTTACGGCCAAGCTCGGATCGATTTCGGCCGCCGCAAAGGAGCTGAATGTATCTCAGCCAAATGCGAGCAGCAGTATAAAGCTGCTCGAAGACGAGATTGGCTTTCAAATTTTCTATAGAACAAGTGCCGGAGCTGAACTAACCCCAAAGGGTGAGCAGTTCATCGAGCACGCGCGCCAAATCCTTGAAGAGAGCGAAAAGATCATGGGATTGAAATCCTCTGAAGATATCTATAGGCTCAGGGTTGGCAGCA
>DCHA01000037.1:44453-44868 GCA_002315535.1 Firmicutes bacterium UBA1764
GAAGAGCACAGGAACGATAAAGAAACCGATTTTTGCTATGTAAAGGTTTCGGCAAAAGACGGTATTGCGGCGCTGCTTGACAGAAAGCTTGATGTTGTTATCGCTCCGGCGTTGGCAAATCAGATATCAGGAATCCAAAGAGAGTGCAAGAAAAACAACATCGCACTGGAAGAGCTGTGCATTCTTCCTACAGAGATTGCTCTAAGAGAAGGACACCCTGCGCTGAAAGATGGGCGCTGCGAAAACATTGTGCAGGGCAGCGATGCGATGAAGGACTACCCCTACGTTGCATACAAAAATCTGATGGAAGATATCGGATCAACCGGATACAACGATTCCGATTTTGCGCAGTGCAGCTACAAAATCTTTGTAGACGATTTTGATTCAAGGCTGAGAGTTCTCAGATCCAGCAACG
>DCHA01000016.1:0-1062 GCA_002315535.1 Firmicutes bacterium UBA1764
TGTCGAAATTAAAAACGTCCTTGTGATTTACGAGAGTGTACCAACCGACCTCGTCCTGGAATTCTTCAACTCCCTTGAAGTGATAGGGCTTAAACTCTCTGTTATAGGATTTCTCCTTTTGCGGATTAAAGAAGTAATTCTTTGTCTTTGCGTAGAGAAGTATGGTGTCATGCTTCTTGGCAAAGCTCCGCTTGGTGGCGCCTCCGGTCTTATATGCCCAGATAAGCTCGTTTACAAAATTATTATATCCGAAGATCTCATCCATCATTACCTTTACGTAATGAACCGCGTGCCAGTCGAGCTGAACAGCGATGAGACCGCTTGGTTTGAGAAGGCCCTTCATAGGCACGATTCTCTGTCTTAAAAAATCCAGATAAGCGTCAAGGCTTTCCCAGGTATCGTCGTATTCTCCGTGCTTGGCCTTTGTGAAATAAGGGGGATCAATGTAAATGAAATCGATGCTTTCCTGTGGCAAAGACTCCATCAGTTTTAAATTGTCTCCTTTATAAAATAAAGCCATAAAGCACTATGCCTATTGCACCGCAAACGAGTATGCAGAGTATAGGTCCCTTCTTAAACTTAAAAGTCAAAACTGCGGCAACGGCGAATGGGATCAGTGCCCACCAATCGTCAAACGAAGACTTTGCGATGTTTAAAACCGCAGCGGCGATGATTGCGATTGCGACCGGCCTGATGCCTGTTACAGCGGCCTTGATCCACTTGTTACCCTTGACCTTTTCAAAGAGCACTGCGCAGATAAGCACGAGCACCGCAGGAATCAGAACAAAGCTGATGCTTGCAAGAATTCCCGCAATAACGCCGTCGATTAAATAGCCGACGAAGGTTGCCGAATTGATTCCGATTGGGCCCGGAGTCATCTCTGCGATTGCAACTATATTTACGAAGTCTTCGGTGGAAATCCAGCCGAGCTTGTTTACGATTTCTGCCTGAGTGAGCCCGACAGCGGCGTATCCACCGCCAAAGGCCGCGAGGCTAATCTTGATGTATGTAAGGCAAAGCTTCAGCACCAGAGGAAAATTGTGAATCATTGCTTTTCCTCCT
>DCHA01000016.1:1110-1753 GCA_002315535.1 Firmicutes bacterium UBA1764
TTTTTCTTTGCCTGAGCGGCGAAGATTATCAGCGATACTGCAATTGCGGCAAGGACAAGAATCAGAGAGCTGACTCCGAAAAAAGCGATGCACACAAAAGCGATTATCAGTGCTGCGATGTTATACACTTTTTTAAACTCAACTTTTTTGCCAAGCTTAATTACTGCGGCGGCCATGATGACAACGATACAAGGTCTGACGCCTTTAAAGAAGGCCTGAACATACATGTTGTCCGCAACCTGTGTGAACACGGTTGCGAGAATCAGGATGATTATTATGCTCGGAGTGATGCAGCCGAGGATGGCGATAACAAAGCCCTTTGTGCCTCTGACCTTGTAGCCAATGAAGCCCGAGGAGTTCGTCGCGAGCATTCCCGGAAGAGAATTTACGATGCTGACTACATCGAGAAATTCCTCATCGCTGACCCACTTTTTCTTTGTGCATACCTCGTCCTGAATCAGCGGCAGCATTGCGTAGCCGCCTCCAATGGTGAAAGCCCCAATTTTTAAAAATGTTAAAAATATTTCTAAAAGTGAAACCACTTCTCCGCCTCGTTTTCTATCGCGAAATAGGCATACAGTTCGCCTACCACATAGATACATAATTATATCAAAAAATCAGCATATTTTATAGTAATATTCAA
>DCHA01000016.1:1854-2822 GCA_002315535.1 Firmicutes bacterium UBA1764
AGATAGTTAACAACAATAGTTGTTTCCGGGTTCTCGCTGATTTCGTCGCTGATTTCGATTTCGCCGGAGTAGATCTTGCCTACAAGTGCCTTGTAGTCTTCCTGAGTAAAGCCATCGCCCCACTGCGTATCCTCATATGGAAGCTGAACGTAGTTTGCCTCAACCTCGTCTGCGGAAACGAGTCCGAGTGACTGGATTCTTCCGCCGTATGAAGACCAGTTGTCGTTTAAAATAAGCTCTGTCAGAAGCGTTCTTACTGTTGCGGACAGTCCCTTCATTGCTGATGTGAGCGTGATTCCTTCACCCCAGTTCTCGTCAAGTGCTGGAGCCTGGTTTACATCAACTCCGATGATTTTTGCTCCGGCCTTTGAGGCTGACTCTGCAACGGACTTTGAGATTGCGCCGCCGCAGGCAAAGACTACCTGGGCGCCCTTTTCGCCGTACCAATTATCCATTTCGGCTACGATGCTCGGGTCAGCACTAAACTGGTTGCAAAGCGCATATTCAACAACGACGTCGTATGTAATTTCGTTTTCGATTGCGGCGGCATCAGCGCCCTGGATGAAGCCGTAGCCGTATCTGAGCACGGAAGGAACCGCAACTCCTCCAAGATAGCCGAGGTGGGTGTAGCCAAGCTTTACAGCGGCATAGCCTGCCATGTATCCGCAAATTTCCTCTTTATAAGTCGCAGAGAAAAGATTGCTTGGAACGTCTTCTAGGCCTTCGCTTGCAAGGTTATACTCCGCAACATCAAGCGCAATGAAATATATGTCTTCGTGTTCCGGTACGCAAACAGCGAGAGCTCCGGCAAAGGCGCTGCCCGGAGTAACGATTACGTTGTAGCCGTCAGTTATTGCCTGCTCGATAGCGGCGGCTCTGGCATCGGTGCTGTCCTCGGCAGGTCTGTAGTAATCGAACTTGATAAGATTTGCGTTGCAGAACTTTTTGCAGCCCTCGTATGCGGCCTG
>DCHA01000016.1:2962-8466 GCA_002315535.1 Firmicutes bacterium UBA1764
CCCGCAAGCGGCGAGGGTATATGTCATTGCCAGCGCAAGCAGAATGGCAAGTATTTTCTTCATTCTCTTCCTCCTAGGTCGTCAAATATGATCTAAGCTGATTGATTATTTTCGCGGTCAGGCCCCAAATGTGATGGCCTTCGTATTCCCAAGCGTATACCGTGTTTTCCGCGGTGCGCCATGGGTATGGGCCCTTGACGCCGAATACTGAGTAGTCGAAGTCCTCCGGGATTTGCGGGGGCATCGGGAATCTAAATATTTTCGGCTCGGTGTTTAGGAAAAAGTCCAGTGGGACAGTGAAAACTCCGGCAACCTCTTCGGTATTAATTTTATATGCCGGAGCGGTCAGCTTGCCGATGCAGGAGTACAGCACAAAACCGCCGAGCCCGACAACGGTGTCAAAATCGCTGATGATTTCGATATCGCCCGGGCGCACGCCGATTTCCTCACAGCACTCTCTGATTGCGGCCTGCTCTACAGTTTCGCCGGGCTCAATGCCGCCACCCGGGAAGCAGACCTCTCCGGGCTGCCAAACTGTCATTGACCTTGTTTCAAACAAAAGACAAACCCCATCCTTTGTATCCACCAGCGGAACAAGTATAGCGTTTGCCCTTTTTAATTCTACTATTTGAGGCTTGTGGCCTGTTATTTTGTTTTCGAGTTCCTCGAAAATCATTAGTTGAGAATTTCGTACTCGCCAACCCAAGCGCCGAGCTCTTCCTTGTCTGCGGAAAGGCTTACAACGAAATCAGGACCGTATTTCTCGGAGGTATCTGCAAGTCTCTTGATGAACTTTGGAAGATCCTCGAGTGTTACGTCAGCGTGCTTCATGATGCTGTCGATATAGATGGTCTCGATATCGTGATCCTGGCTGATTATTCCCAAAATAAAACCGATGTACTCGTCTGTATTTGTGATGAGCTCATAGTCGTCCATGCACACAACACGAATACGATAGTTAAGATCGTACATCAGTCTCTGATTCTTATTAATAAAAACGACGCTGCCGTTAACCTTATCAAGGCAATCATTGGCCATATCTACCATCTGCTTTGTCTTACCAGATCCCTTATGACCTACAAGTAATTTAACCATTGGCGCCATCTCCTTTCGTTTTTCTTTAGTGATATTTATTAGATTAATTATACCCGTTTGCGGCAAAAAAGTCTACAAGAATAGGCTCTTGGGCTTACAGATGAGGCCAATTGGGAAGTAATGCAGGATTTACAAGCTTTACTTCCCGATTGAACTGCGTGCTGGTGCCGGCTTTGTGAAGTAGAGCGGCTGTAAGTACAATTACATCACAGTGTTATTTATTAATTAATATTGTTGTAAAATACTGGTTGTTATGGTATTATTTTCACAAGAAAGAGCGCCTAAACGGTGGACGGATGCTTCGAATTAAAAGAGCAGAGAGGTGCCCATTATGACATTATATGAAGTTATTGCTACTGCAATTGCAATAGCCGCACTCGTAGTCGACATAATGGAACTCCTGATCGATTTTTATCGAAGGAAGAAGAAGTAAAAAAATTACCCCGTCCTGCCCTAGTAAGCTGACGGGATAATTTCCTTACATTTTACGAAGCAACCGTTCATCGGTGCTCTTTCTTATTTTATCATAAATATCCGAACGTGCAATAGTATATTCAGTGCTTCGACTGATAGCCTCTTGTGCGTTTTTTCTTTGAGGGCTTGTCACTTTGGTTGCGGCGGCCGGAGCAAATCAGGAATATGACGATCACGATAATTATTAGCGCAAGCCCGATCATGCCGAGGCGCATCAGCCTTTGATGCTTTTCAGCCTGAGCCTGGATTTCAGCAAGTCTTGCAGCTTCGGCTTCGGCCTCAAGCTGGGCCTGTCTTTGCTGCTCTTCGATTTCAGCTTCAAGCGCAAGGCGCTGTTCTTCGTAGCTTGTCAGATTTTCGAACAAATCATTCTTTGCTGTGTCAGGCTCTGCGTTGCTGTACCAGCATCCATAGATTAGCGGGCTGTATGTCGCAATCTCGCTGGCCTTGGTGATATTTCCGTTTGAACCGTATATCCAGCGCTTGAACCAGGTCCAGTGCTGGGACTCATGCGCGGCAAAGCCCTTTTGCTGCGTTACCTGGAAAGGCGTAAGTCCGCCGAGCTCATCGAAGCTCCGGTCAATTAAATCAAATGAGATTTGGTTCTTGTCGTACAGATGGAAATACACCTTCATCAGGAACGGGAAATCTGTTTCTGCATTTGCCAGAGCCTTGCGCAGGCTGCCATTCAGCAAAATGTGCATCCCGTGGCCGTACTCGCCATTAACGTCGTGCGTTACGATAAGCTGCGGCTTAAATCTGTTTATGACTTCCTTTTCCCACGCAATGATGTCGTCCTCGCTAATGCCATAGGGCTTCAAATTCGCGAGCGCCTGGTCATAGCTTTCCGAGTACATGTCGTTGTAGCCGCTCGACACCGGATAGTGGCGAACACCGACCGCATAAAGGCCGTTAAGCCTTTCCTGGTGGCGGCTCAGCTGGCTGAGATGATCGGTCGCATAAACAACCTGCACTTCAAGATTTCTAACCTGCGTATAATACGGCAGAAGACCCGCAAAGAAAAGCTGCTCGTCATCCGCATGCGATGAGAACAACAGTATATCTGCTTGTTCGCAAGGGGCCTGCCAGATGTGTACCCACTCCGGCACATCCGTTCCATCGAAGACGTGAATCTCGGATGGCTTTGCGCCGTCGATTGTTATGGTGGTGCAAGAATCAAGCGTGACGAACTGCTGCAGGAAGTACGCGTTATCTACGCTTTTTCCGTTGACAGTGTACTCGGCCGGAGCCTCCATGAACACCATGTATATTGACTTCGCGCTGCCGCTAACCGTCAGCACGACTCCGTCAGATGACGAGGCCTTGGTAAAGCTAAGCTCACTGCTTTGTGCAAACGCGGTGCACAGCCCAAGCAGTGCCAGCACGAAAGCTATTATTGAAATTTTGATAAGTCGTTTTAGTAGCATTTTATTTCGTAAAATATTTGTAGAGCTTTTCGAAGCTTGAGGTTCCGGGGACTGGTGCGCACTTTTTGTAGGCGCCGCTGTCTTGCATGATCCAGCCGTTTTCGCAGTCATCTCTAAATGCATTCATCAAATAAAGAATCTGCTTCTTAATATCGGGCGAGTGAACCTCGGCGAGAACCTCGACACGCCTGTTGGTATTGCGATTCATCAGATCGCCGGATCCGATAAACATGCGCTGGGCCTTGCCCTTGCCGACAACAATTATTCTCGAGTGCTCAAGATAGCGACCAACGACACTCTTAACAGTTATATTTTCAGACACGCCCTTGATGCCCGGAACGAGGCAGCAAATACCGCGGATGAAAAGCTCGACGCTGACGCCAGCCTTCGAGCACTTGATCAGCTCGTGCATGACGTCCATATCGTTTAGTGAGTTTACTTTGATGCATACAGCTCCGGCGGATCCCTTCTCACATTCGCCTTCGAGCAGCTCGATTAGGCGCTGCTTGTAGCCATAAGGCGCAACCATCAGCTCGTTGCAACGTGCCGGAGCCTTCGCAGCCACAAGCGCGTCAAACACCTTCTCAGCGTCTGCCGCAACAGCCTTGTCCGCCGTAATCAGCGACAGGTCGCAGTACTGCGAGCTCGTGTTCTCGTTGTAATTGCCGGTGCCAATCTGCGTGATATACGAATATCCACGGCCCACCTTGCGAGTGATCAGGCAAAGCTTTGCGTGGACCTTCATCTCCGGCAGACCGTAGATAACCTTGCAGCCCGCCGCAGTCATCATCTCGCTGTAGTCTATGTTGTTCTTCTCGTCAAACCTTGCCCTAAGCTCGAGCAAAGCGACAACCTCTTTGCCCTTGTCAGCGGCGTAGGCCAGAGCCATCGCAACCTTCGAGCTGTACGAAAGTCTGTACAGGGTAATCTTAATCGACTGCACAGTCGGATTGTCCGCAGCCTCGTAAAGCAGGTCTACAAAGGCGTCCATGCTGTGATACGGAAAGCTCAGCAGCAGGTCATTTCCCTGAATATATTTAATCAGCTGGCCGCGGGCTGGCTTAACCCCGCGAACAGTTTTTCTCGGAACATATTTAAACTGAGGAAGAGAGCCCAGCTCCTTCGCAAAATCAAGATCAAGCGGAGTCCTTGATACAAAGGCCCTGCGCTCTTCAAGGCCCAGCTGCCTTAAGATCATTTGCCTAAGGCCCTTACTCGGCTTGCCGTCAATCTGAATATATACAGGCTGCTGGCGCTTTCTCTTTTTAAGCAGCTTTTCAAACTCGCCCTTAAAATCCTTTAGATAAGCGATGGCCTTACTCTCGATAAAGATATCCGCGTTTCTGATAATCTTGATAACGCAGCTTTCTTTAACCGTGTATTTCTTGAAAAGATTCTTTGCATAGTGCGACACAAGCTCAGACATAACAAAGACCTTCTTTGCACCGTTGGTTTCAAAAACTCTAAACGGCGGAACCCTGTACAGCGAGCAGATGCCAAGGTAATGCGCATCGCCCTTTACAAGATTCGTCGCAACATAAAGCTCCCTGTTTGACAGAAACACCATCGGCTTTTTCTCATCGATGATGCGCGGGAACAGATAGTCCTTAACCTCCGCGTACAGCTTCTTTGCGATGCTCGCATCGAGCTTGCTGATGTTGTTAAAATCGACGATCTCGATTCCGCTCGACTTTAAATCCAGCATTAAATCGTCATACGCAAGCGATGCTCTTTTCTGCAGCGCGCTGACTTCCTTAAAAATATTTTTCAGTTGCGCCTCCGGAGTCCAACCTGTCTTGGGGTCCTTCGAATCCGGAATGATGATGCTTCTGTGCGTCAGCGACCCAACCCTGACCATAAAAAATTCGTCAAGGTTAGAATAGAAAATATTTAAAAACTTAAGTCTCTCAAGCAGAGGCACATCCGGGCTTTCAGCCTCGGAAAGTACTCTGGCATTAAACTTCAGCCACGACAGCTCCCTGTCAACAAAAGGCGATTTCATCAGCTTCTCCTTTCGATGGCTTCCTCAAGCCTGTCGCAAACGGTTCTAAGAACCTTCAGCCTTGCATACGGTTTATCATTGGCCTCGACTATGGTCCACGGCGCGAACTCTGTCGAGGTCTTCTTGATCATATCGTCAATTGCCTTTTCGTAAAGATCCCACTTCTCTCTGTTGCGCCAGTCCTCGTCGGTAATCTTCCATTGTTTTTCCGGAGTGTTCTGTCTGTCAGTAAATCTCGCAAGCTGTATGTCCTTGTCGATCTGAAGCCAGAATTTAATTATTACTGCGCCCCAGTTTACGAGCCCGTATTCAAATTCGTTAATCTCTGCATACGCTCTCTTCCAGTCGTTTTCGCTGCAGAAGCCCTCGAGCCTTTCAACCATTACGCGGCCGTACCAGGTCCTGTCAAAGATAGAGAACTCGCCATTATCAGGCAGCCTCTGCCAGAAGCGCCAGAGGTGGTGGCGGTTCTTTTCGTGTGGCTCCGGCGATGCAATCGGATAGAC
>DCHA01000061.1:0-21860 GCA_002315535.1 Firmicutes bacterium UBA1764
TATTGCCCATCTGAAGCATTGATGTACCAATGCCCTGAGAAATTAGTCCGCCAAAGCCATTTTCTTTGTATGACATTACTGCAAAGCCTATCATCTGTGCACAGCAGCCTGCAACTGCAGCGCCACCTGCAAGTCCTGTCAATCCCAAAGCTGCACAAATAGCAGCTGATGAAATTGGAAGTGTTAATGCCATTCCAACAAGAACACTTACTAGTATTCCCATGAGGAAAGGCTGAAGCTTTGTAGCGTTATCAATCAGAATACCGAATGCACTTGCGGCGGTTCCGATTGGAGGTGCTATGAGCTTTGCAAGCGCAACGCCCACAAGTATTGTTACGCCCGGAGTTACAAGCAGATCAACCTTTGTTTCCTTGCTGACTGCTTTTCCGAACTCAGCGGCGATAATTGCGACAACGAGCACAGCGAGCGGGCCTCCGGCACCACCCTCTGCATTGCTGGCCCAACCGACCGCAACTAAAGAGAATAAAACCATTGGTTCGGCCTTAAGTGCATATCCGATAGCAACTGCCATTGCGGGACCGCTGACAGCCATAGCATAGGTTCCGATATCAATTAAAAATTGAACGTCCAATTGCTGTCCAAGGGTTTTAATTATTGTACCTATTAAAAGCGAGCAAAAGAGGCCCTGGGCCATTGCACCAAGAGCATCGATAAAGTAACGCTTTACCGATATTTCGATATTCTTTCTTTTTAAGAACGATTTAAATTTTTCCATTTTGCTTCCTTTATATATCCAAAAAAATTTATACCCTTTATTATAACATATTTTTGTCCTGTAAACGTAAGAAACCCGGGCTCGCCGGCCCGGGCTTTGCGTCCTTTATTTTACTTTAAGTCCTCTCATTGAATTGAGTATTGCTATCATGCAAACGCCGACGTCTGCGAAAACTGCAAGCCACATTGGAGAGTATCCAAGCAGCGCCGCAATTATTACGACAACCTTGATTCCAAGGCTGATGCCTATGTCCTCGTAGATGATCTTCATGATGCGCTGAGCGTGGCGAACTGCAAGTGCGATATCGCTTGGCCTGTCATTCATCAGAACAATGTCAGCGGCCTCAACTGCGGCGGCTGACCCCATACCACCCATGGCGATTCCTACATCTGCTCTGGCAAGAACAGGTGCATCATTTATTCCATCGCCGACAACCGCAAGCTTTTCTTTTTTGCCAAGGGTCTCCATCTTTTTCTCGACGATATCGAGCTTTCCTTCAGGCATGAGCTCAGCTTCGAACTCTTCAATTCCAAGCTGGTTTGCAACTGCTTCAGCGGTATCCTGTTTATCTCCGGTCAGCATCAGAACCTCAAGGCCGCTTGCCTTTAAGCGCTCAACCGCTGACTTGCTGTCTTCCTTAACCTCATCGCTTATTATTACGTGGCCCATATAGTGCCCGCCTAATGCGACGTGGACTCTTGTCCCGATATGGTCGCAGTCATGGTAGTCGCATCCGACCATCTCCATGATCTTGCGATTGCCCGCAGCAACGTGCTTTCCGTCAACCTTTGCGAGTACGCCCTTTCCAGCTATTTCTCTGAATTCGCTTACTCTTGATTTATCAGGCTTGTCGCCATATGCTTCTGCCAGAGACCTTGCAATCGGATGATTGCTAAAGCTTTCCGCAAGAGTCGCAAGCTCAAGAAGCTTTGCCTCGTCGCAGTCACTTGGATGAACCGCAACAACCTTGAACACGCCTCTTGTAATTGTGCCCGTCTTATCCATAGCAATAATCTTTGCCTTTGACAGGGCCTCGAGATAATTACCGCCTTTAATAAGTATGCCCTTGCTTGACGCGCCTCCGATTCCCGCAAAGAAAGCCAAAGGAATAGAAATAACGAGAGCGCATGGGCAGGAAATAATCAAAAATTCCAGAGCCTTGTAAATCCAGTCATGCCATCCACCTACAAAGAGCGGCGGAACTACACCAACCAGCAAAGCAAGTCCGCAGATAACCGGTGTGTATATCTTTGCGAATCTTGTAATAAAGTTTTCAGCCTGAGCCTTATTATCAGCAGCCTCCTCAACAAGCTCCAGGATTCTGCATGCAGTTGATTCCTCCGCAGGCTTTAAAACCTTAGCTCTAAGCAGTCCGTCCATGTTAATGCTGCCTGAGTAAATTTCCGCTCCGGCAGAAACAGAAACGGGATGAGCCTCCCCGGTAAGAGCGGCGGCATCGATTCTGGATTCGCCTTCGATAATTTCGCAGTCAACCGGAATTCTTTCACCCGGGCGAATAATGATTATATCTCCGATGCTAAGATCCTCCGGATCAAGCTTTTCTTCGGACTCCTCACCATTATCGGCCTTTGTGATTCTATTTGCAAAATCAGGTCTTATATCCATAAGAGCACTGATCTGTCTTCTTGATTTACCTATTGCCTTATTTTGCAGAAATTCTCCGATTCGATACAGAACCATTACCATTACTGCTTCATCGTATTCACCAACGAAAAAAGCCCCGATGGTCGCAACAACCATGAGGAAGTTTTCATCAAAGATTTCTCCGTGAATAATATTGCGTCCCGCTTTAAGAAGAATCTTTCCTCCTATAACGAAATACAGCACAAGGCAAATTATAAGTTCGAGCTTTTCAGTCATTTTACTTTACAAAGATTTCCCAGTCAGGTTCATGTTCCTTTTGAATCTTTACAACATTTTCAAGCACCTGAGCGAACTTGTCATCAGCTGCCTCAAGTGTCATTCTTTCAGTCAAGAAATTAAGCGTAAGCTTTTCAACACCCTCGACTTTTCTGAGCTTTTCTTCAAGCTTTGCCGCGCAATTCGGGCAGTCGATTCCTGTTACTTTATATGATTTCTTCATATTATCCTCCGTCCGTTTTAGACCATTATTTATACCATATTAATGTAGATTAAGCAATAAACACGTCATAGCCAAGCTTCGCAAGAAGTATGACAACCGCAACAGCCATCATGATTCTTATAAAAGAAACGCCCTTCTTTAGTGCCAGGCTCGAGCCTATGTAGTTGCCTGCTATGTTTGCAGTCGCAGTGAGCGCAACAAGAGGCCAAATGACAACTCCGGCGGCAATGTATTGAATTACAGACCCAAGGCCTGTGCAGAAATTAAGCAGCTTTGCGTTGCCTCCGGCAGTCTTTAAATCGAACTTGAGTACGCTGGCGAAAATCATTATCGCAAAGGTCCCCGTGCCGGGGCCAACGGTTCCGTCATAAAAGCCGAGAATCAGTCCGGTCAGAATCGATACCCACCAAACCTTTGAGGCCGGTATACTTGCAAAATTGTCCTCGGAACCGAAGTCCTTCTTTAGCAAAAGGAAGAGTGCCGCAAAAGGTGTAACGCAGATAATGATCTTTTGGAAGAGCTGCGGATCCATATTTAATATCAGACGAGCCGCAAGGTTTGATCCGATTATTCCGCAAATCGCAGAAATCAGGGTTACCTTAATATTAATGCTCTTTGCCTTTATGTATTTAAATGTCGCAACGGATGTCCCAATGCAGGCACTTGTTTTGTTGCACGCAAAAGCGGTCTGCGTCGGAAGCCCTAATAGCAAATACGCCGGGAGTGAAATACAACCACCGCCTCCGGCAATTGAATCTATAAAGCCCGCAAGAAACATTGCGATGCAAATAAATATTATTTGAAAAATGGAAATGCCAAACATTTATACAATACTGAAGCCTTCAGTATCCTTATCGAAATTACATATTGAGTTATAAGGGCAGAAACGGCAGGAATTATTATCTTCACCGGAGCCAAGCTTTCTCGGCCTTACCGATATATCGCCCCTATTGATTTTAGTTATTGTGTCTGACAGCTTATCTCTGAAAGCAGTGCGAAGAGCCTCATATTCAACCTCGCTCATTTTCTGCTTTGCCTTGATAATCTCGGACTCATTTTCTCCGGTTGCAGTTTTGTCGATATACACAAGCTTGTCATCCACAAATGCCCCATCAAGCTTAAATAGCTTTTCGTCAGCGGCCTGCGTGAGCATACTGATTTCGACTTCGCTCTCAGGGTTTTCAATGTGGAAGTAGAATGTGCCAATCGGCTTTTCGCCCTTTGCAGACGCGGCCTCAAGATAAAGCATCAGCTGAATTGATAAGCCCTGCTCAATTAAATCTCTGTTAAACCTTGTCGCTCCGGATTTATAGTCTATGATTTTTACGAGCTCGCTGTCTGACAAACTCGTAGTATCTATTCGATCGATTTTACCTTTCAGCTTTGTCCCCGCAAAAGTAATACTGAATTCTTCCTCGCTTGCGATGCTGTCGATATTACCTAGCCTAACCTGCTTTACCATTTGAAGAGCAAAAGCCTCAGCAAGCGACTTGATACGCTTTGTTCGGTACTCTTCCTCGGGGCCCTTTGTAAGAAGCCCGCTGGCGTCACTCTTTCTGATATCCTCAAAGCTTGCGTCAACAAAAGCCTTTATTTCTTCATCGCCGGTTGTGCTCCATTTTGAGCTCATGCTCGAAACAGGCTTTCCGTCAGATGACAACCATCTTGTAAGGCGCATCAGTATTTCATGGTGAATGTTTCCTATGGTTTGTTTGTCTATGCTAAAGTCCTTATCCTCGTCAGGTCTGATTCCATACGAAATAAAGAAGGAATACGGACATCTTGCATACTTCTCAAGCCCTGACGGAGACAGGCTTTGCGGCTTTAAAATCTTTTCCTTTGATTCATCATCCAAAAGCCTATCGTCATTTCTGTAAAGAAGTCCCTTGACCGCAGCCTTGTATCTGTCAGTATTCTGATACTCTGCGGCAACAGCCTTCCATACATTATCAAGGCTACGGCTTTCGGATTTGTAGTCGCGAAGCTTTTGGATAAGCTCTTCAAGACTGTACAAGCTCTTGCTGTCCCTTACAAGAAGCGAGGGCTCAATTCCGCTAAGCATATAGCTCGGGCGCAGACTGTTTCCTTCGCTGTCCGAGAGTAGATAGCTGAAATAAAGTGCGTCGCTTGCTGCGCTGAAGGCCTGATAAATACTTGCCTTGTCCTCTTTATTTAGCTGAGCATAGGGCTTGCACAAAACGAAGCCGTCTTTTGCAAGAGTCTCTTGCTCTGCCTCAGTAAGAATGCCCTCCGCACTGTTGTTTCTCGGGATGCAGCCATCATTAAAGCTAATGACAAAAAGAGCACGAACGCTGCTAAGCTTTGTTCTGTATATATCACCAAGCACTATGCATCCGGACTTTTGCGGCAGCAAACCGATTTTAATATCCTTAAATGCATTCTTTACTATGTCACGATACTCACTCATTGAAAGCTCTTCATCACCGAGAAGCTCAACAAGCTGATCAAGTATATTTACTATTACACCCCAACCCTGAGCATGCTCATCGGAGGCTTCGGTATAGCCCTCATCTGATAAGCTGAGCGCCTTGCCTCGCATTTGCTCCGGAAGCTTCAGGCTTTCTGCTAAAAACAGATACAGGCTTTCTGTCTTTTCTCTAACGGTTTTGCCGTTCTTTATCTCTTCAATAAAAGCGCTGGTGCTTTGCGCAAATTCATCGCGCGCCTTTTCGGCCTCGATTTTCTTTTCGCCGCCGTACTTAAACGGAGAAAGAAAATCGTTTCCCTTCACATGATAAAGCTTTATGTATTTATCTAAATCCTCATTGCCAATATACTCTGATACAGTCTGCGGGCGATATCCATCTGCGGCGATATCAAGCAAAGCGGCAATCTTTGATGCGGCGTCAAGATGCATGAGACTGCGTTTCTCGTCTGTATAAAGCGGAATGCCAAGGCTGCTAAAGCAGCGCTTATAATACGCGGCGTCACCTGAGATGTTTCCGGAAAGAATTGCAATGTCTTCCGGAGCATAGCCCTCTTCCCTAATAAGTCTGAGGATTTCATACGCAATAAAACCAAGCTGATCAGCGGGGCCTCCGGCCTCGAATACTGCCTTAAGAGTGCTTGGAATGCTTTCAGGAATGGAATCAATTTTCACGTGGCAGCCGTAGCTTGCGTCGTTTAAGGCTTTGATGAAATGCTGCTCTCTGTTCGTGAATGAATAAAAGCCCGCGAACCAAATTTCGCTGTCTTTAATCCACTGACAAGCCTTCGCCTTTTCGGATGCGAAAAGAATGCCATCCTCTGTATCAATATACTTTCCTTCCATGAAGCTTTCATATCTTGTAAAGATCTGCTTCATGTCGCTGAGTTTGCCTGAAAGAAGCTCGCCACTCCCTTCAGGGATTTCGCTCATGGATTGCTTAAGCTGAATGATAAAGTCTGCGGCGCCGCTGAGAAACTCGGGGCTTGATGCCATTTTCCCATACACGCGAAGCTCTGAATCCTTGGCACACTTTCTAAGAATCATGCTCCGGCCGAGATTGCTGATTGCGGTGCGGCCCGGTCCGCCTGTTTTCTTGATTATTTCTGCGCGCAGCTTGTTTCCGGACATTACATGAAAATCGAAAAAGCCGAAGCTTTCGGCGCCCTTTCCAAAGTATTCAAAAGCAGCCTGTTCTGCGGACAAGGTCAGCTGAGCAGGAACAATGAGTAGCTTCTGAGGGGCCTTCGAAGCCTCTATTTCTTTGAAAAGATTTTCGTCAAACATAATATATAATTATACCATACGAATACCATTGGGGACAGGTCCCGTGGTTCAATTTGGATAAAATTTACAAATTAGACCACGGGACCTGTCCCCAAATGGTTTAAAAAAAGGATCTCCGAAGAGATCCTTTGTGTATCATTATATGTCTGATTAGTCGATCATTGACTTGAGGTTCGGGCTGATGATGAGTTCTGCCTCTGTAGCAGCCTGTACCTGTTCAACTGTGAATTCTGGGTTGATTTCAACAAGTTCGAGTCCCTTGTCTGTTACTTTCATAACGCCCATTTCAGTGATAATCATGTGTACGCAGTTAACTGCTGTGTACGGAAGTGTGCACTTCTTTAAGATCTTTGGGTTGCCCTTAGCTGTGTGTTCCATAGCAACGATAACAAGCTTTGCACCTACGAGAAGGTCCATAGCTCCGCCCATACCAGGCATCATCTTGCCAGGGATAATCCAGTTAGAAAGGGAACCTTCCTGGTCAACTTCGAGTCCGCCAAGGATTGTTGCTGCAACGTGTCCGCCACGGATAAGGCCGAAGCTTGTTGCAGAATCAATGAAGGAACCGCCAGGAATAATTCCGGAAGGCTGTCCACCTGCGTTAACAATGTGGAACTTGTCTTCTGGCTGATACTGACCAGCTGCTGCTGCGCCAACTGTACCATTCTCTGCCTGGAGAGTTACATGAACGCCTTCAGGAAGATAATTAGGAACGAGTGTTGGGAGACCGATACCGAGGTTAACTACGTCTCCGTCATGAAGTTCTTTAGCTACACGCTTTGCGATGAAGCCCTTGATTTCAGATTTATCCATTGTAGTTCTCCCTTCTTACTTTACAACATAATCTACGAGCATACCGAAGGTTCTAACATCTTCAGGTGCGATTTCGCCAACTTCAACGATTTCGTCCGGCTCAACGATTACTGTATCAGCAGCTGTTGCCATTACGATATTGAAGTTAGATGTTGTTCCGCCATACCAGCAGTTACCAGCCTTATCAGTCTTTGTGCAACCAATAAGTGCGAAGTCTGCATGAACCGGAGCCATAAGCAGGTAGTCTCTGCCATTAATTGTCTGCTTTCCGAGGCAATACGGAGAATCTTCTACGAGTGTGCCAACGCCTGTCGGTGTAAGAACGCCGCCAAGTCCATTGCCGTCTGCTCTAATCATTTCTGCAAGGGAACCCTGCGGAATAAGGCAAACTTCAAGAGTCTTTTCGTCGAAATTCTGTTTTGCAATGTTAGGATTAATTCCTACGTGTGTTGCAACGATCTTCTTGATTTGGTGATTAGCGATGAGCCAAGCTGCACCATAGTTCTGTCCTGTTGGGCCTGCGCCTTCTGGGAATCCACCGTCATTGCAGATAAGTGTAAGATCCTTTACACCTGTCTTGGAAAGTGCTTCGCAGAATTTGAGTGGGCTGCCGCATCCAAGGAATCCGCCGATCATAATTGTATCGCCGTCTTTGATGAGTTTTACAGCTTCATCGATAGTAGTGAATTTAGGCATTTTTTTCCTCCTATATATTTTTTAAGTGACACAGCATAGTGCCACAACGTGACAGTTAATTATATCACATATTTATGTTCAAAAATCGTAAATATATTAATTGTGCAAAATTACTCGTGAAAAAAAAGTGCGGCTATTTGCCACACTTTGTCTTTTTTTTCGGAAGCATTGCAAGGAATATACACGAAAGCGAAACGCTCAGTATCATCGCTGCAATAATGTCCGTCGCCCAATGCATGCCTGATAAAAATCTAGCTGCAACAGTAAAGGATATCATTGCAAGGCAGGCAAGGGTTTCAACAAGAGCCTTGCTTTTATTCGTAATCTTTCTTGCAATTTCTACGAGCACCGAGAAAAATACGCAAATGCTCAGTATTGTATGCGAGCTCGGATAGCTTGATGCCAGAGCCCCATCCTCGAGCACAGGCCTGTAATTTATCGGTTTAATCTGGAAATAAACATAGGCCCCTATGCAGAGAAGATAAAATATTCCCATGCAAATCAAATCCGGATCGACCTTTCTGAGGCTCATATTCTTGAAAAGCTGAACCGCACCGATTACGCCAAATCCCGCACAAATCAGGATTGCAAGATATCCAATAACCTGTGTCAGCTCATACATAATCTCATTTTGCCCTATCGCATCTCTGCATGCTACATTGAAGGTCGCAAAACCGATTTCACTGTTTAATGGTCCAACCGGCTGCACATCATAGTGTTGAACGGCATATGTAAATGCGAGAAATCCCGCGAAAAACACTATCGCCAAAATAATTGATATAATTCTTTTTTTATTCATATTTACCTCTTTATTCCCCTTTTTAGACACGATATTATACCATATTATTCATAAAACAGACAGACATTTTATTCCGTATAAAAATTAGCGTTAATAGTATTTTGTTCGTGTTTTCGCACATTTATTGACAAGGTGCTCGAAAAAAATATCAAAAATAATAACGTTTTTCGGAGCATTTCCGGCCATTGTGTTATACTGTATAAGTGATGAATACCGATTTTCAATGCGAACGAAAATTGAAAAGAGAAAATCCGTTTTACTCGGAGCTAATTAAGAACACGGCGATTGTAATGTCTAATGTTTTGGATAGATACGTAAGCTATTTTCCACAGTACACAGACCATTCATCCCTGCACTCGCTCCAGGTAATTGATTTCTGTAACAAGATGATAGGGGACCAAATCGACATGCTTAACGCGGATGAAATATTGGTTCTCTTATTTGCGTGCTATTTCCATGATACCGGCATGGGCATTTCCGAAAAGGACTATGCACAGCTCCATGACAAAATAATAAGCAAAGATTACATGGCCAAGCACCCCGGAATTTCCATTCAGGAGCAAATCCGAAGCTTCCATCAGGAATTCAGCGCCGGCTTTATCAGAAAATATGCGTCACTTTTTGAGATTCCTTCCGAGGAGCACATTGAGGCTATTATCCAGGTATCCAGAGGACACCGCTTAACAAATCTTAATGACCCCGAGGGATATCCGTCTGATTTCAAAGTTCCAAACGGAAATACTATCTGCCTGCCATATCTCGCATCTCTAATCAGGCTTGCAGACGAGCTCGATATCGCTTCAGACCGAAATGTATTCTTTGAAAACTATGACCCAAACAATCTTGAGCATGTAAAGCATCAAAGCATACAGCATATGGAAATGACCGAGAATAGCTTTGACCTGACAGTTAAAAGGCATGAGGATGTTGAAATAAATGACTACATCGATCTTGCTATTCAAAAGCTCCAATACACACTTGAATATTGCAGCGATGTATGCTCAAAAAGAACCAAATTCAGAATTAAGCAAACAATTGTAAATACGATCGAAGTATAAGAAAGGACACCGTTATGCTTTTCAAGGACATCACAATTGTTGATGAAGAATTCAAAATAAAGGAGCATATGTATGTAGGCGTAAAGGACGACCGCATCGCATATCTAGCAGAAACAATGCCGAGTGAAAGCTTCGGCGAAGAATATGACGGAAAAAACAAGCTCCTAATCCCTGCCTTTTATAATGCACACAGCCACCTCGCAATGTGCCTTATGAGAGGATATGGAGAAAACCTGCCTCTTATGACATGGCTGCAGGGTCGCATCTTCCCCTTCGAAGCTCATTTGACTCCGGACGACATTTACTACGGAACCATGCTGGGAATCGCCGAAATGCTGAGGTTCGGAATCGCAGGCACCGAGGACATGTATCTTAATTACGATGCCCAGGCCAGAGCCTTAATCGACGGAGGCGTTAAAGCACGCTATGCCGCAAGCGTAGCTTGGATGGACAACACATCCTACTTCGATCTTCCAATATACAAGGATGCTCTTGAATCAATCGCAAAATATAACAACTACGACAACGGCAGAATAAAAACAACATTCTCGCTGCACGCTGAATACACATCAACAGAGGCTATCGCAAAAGCAGTAGCACAGGCCGCTGCAGATAACGGTTCAAGCATCCATGTTCATGCTGCCGAATCCCAGGGCGAAGTTGATATTTGCCGTCAGCGTCACCAGAGAAGAAGCCCAATCAGATATCTTTCTGACTGTGGAATCTTTGATGTTCCGACCGTTGCCGCACACTGCGTGCACATAGACGATCACGATATAGAAATATTAAAAGAGCATAACGTTACAGTCGCAACCTGCCCGAAGAGTAATGCAAAGCTTTCAAGTGGCATTTGCCCTGTTACATCACTTCTCGAGGCCGGAGTTAACGTAGCTATCGGAACCGACAGCGTTGCAAGCAATAACAACCTTAATATGATTGAAGAAATGCGTTTCTTTAATTTGCTGCAGAAGGCGGAAACACTTGACCCGACAGTAATAACTCCGGAGCAAACCCTGTACGCAGCAACAAGAGCAGGCGCTCTCTCCCAGCAGCGCGAGGACTGCGGACTTGTTAAAGAAGGCTTTAAGGCTGACCTTACGGTTATTGATGTTGACCAGATTTATATGAAGCCTGTATATAATATGCTGAATAATTTGATTTACGCAGCATCAGGAAACGATGTTGTTCTGACTATGGTTGACGGCAAGGTTTTATACAAGGATGGCGAATATCCTTGCATGGATATTGAACGCATCATTTACGAATGTGAGAAATCACGCGCCAGAATCCTCGGTGCTATTAATGCAGTTGACGTTCCTGATTTGAGTGTTAAATAAGGAGAGCAAATATGGAAATCAAAGGTACTCTTGAAAACAATATTGTAAAATTAGTTCTTAACGGAAGACTTGATATTGAGAATGCCATGAAGGCAGAACAGTATTTCCTCAAATATGCCGAAAGTGGAAAAGATTTCGAGCTCGACTTTGCGGGCGTTGAATACATTGCCTCCGCCGGCATCCGAGCACTTCTGACCTTATACCGCGCAGTTGAGTCTAATGAAGGTTCAGTCAGCATCAAGAATGCAAACGAGCAGGTAAAAAAGGTTCTCGAAGAAACAAACTTTGCGGAGCTTTTCGTTATTAAGTAAATCATGAAAATCACCAATACATTTTCAAACAGCATTCCGGCCTTCGTTGATGCGGCCAAGGCTATCAGGCAGGAGCTCACAGAATCAGATTTCAGCCAAGCTCTTTGCGACGATATCGATCTGATTCTCGAAGAGGTGGTTTGCAATATAATTCAGCATGGTTATCCAAACCAGCGCGCAGGCGAAATAAGCATCACCATTGAGACATCGCCGGAGCCAATCATCATTATAGAAGATGACAGCGACAGTTTTGACCCTTTTATCGCAGAAACCCCAAATGCGATGCTTCCGCCCGGGCAAAGAGAAATAGGCGGACTTGGTATTTTTCTTACGAAAAACAGATGCCTGTCTCATTCATATGAAACAGAAAGTAGTAGAAATAAACTTACAATGCATGTTAAAAGGTGCGACTAAAATCGCACCTTTTATATTGTAGATAATAGTTGACTTTATTATGATAAAGTGATAGAGTAATGAAGTGATTTATTCATAGAAGGAGTTACTATGCTATTCGACTATAATATGCTGGATGACAGCGAAAAATTAATATATGCACTCAGAGCCCTGTACAGACAGGCCGGCTATACTCAGTACCATATGTCAAAGTTCGAAGAATACGATTTGTATGTAAGAAACAAGGACTTCCTGGTGTCAGAAAACATTATCACGTTTACAGATACAAATGGTAAGCTGATAGCCTTAAAGCCGGACGTAACATTATCAATCATAAAGAACAATATTGACGAGCCCGATAGGCTGAAAAAGCTATGCTACAACGAAAACGTTTACAGAGTATCGTCAGGCTCAGGATGCTTTAGTGAAATTCCTCAGTCCGGAGTTGAATGCATAGGCTGTGTTGACGATCAGTGCATCGCTGATGTTATATCGCTGGCACTTTCAAGTCTGGCTCTGGCAGGACAGAATTTTGTTTTAGAGCTTTCATTCCTTGATATTCTCGCGAAATCAATCGACAGAATGAGCGATGATAAAACCATAAGAAAACAGGTTGTCGGGTACGTAAGCGAAAAGAATACGCATGATCTTGAAAAGCTTTGCGGCAATAATCCATTAAACGACAAATATTGCAAGCTTGTTGAAAAGCTTACCGATATATACGGAACACCGAGAGAGGTCATGCCGGCCTTAAAGGAAATCTGCGATGAAGGCGGACTGAATAAAGAATACCAAAAGCTTGAAAGCGTGCTTAGTCTTCTTAGAGGTAATAAGTACGAGGACGCTATCCGCATTGATTTCTCATTAACGGATAACATCAATTATTATAACGGTTTTATTTTCAAAGGCTTTGTTGAGGGCGTTCCGGATCATGTTCTTTCCGGAGGACAATACGACAGCTTGATGAGAAGAATGAACAAGGACAGCAGCGGAATAGGCTTCGCTGTATATATTGAAAACCTTGAAGACATCACCATTGAATGAGGAAACCAGATGGATAAGATAATTAACATTGCTCTTCCGAAGGGAAGACTTGGAGATAAAGTATATGATATGTTTGAAGCGGCCGGCTTCCCGTGCCCTTCAATAAGAGAGCCAAACAGAAAGCTCGTGTTTGAAAATGAAGAGATTGGAATCAGATATTTCTGGGTAAAGCCATCCGATGTTGCAATCTATGTCGAACGCGGCGCTGCGGATATCGGAGTTGCGGGGAAAGACATCCTTCTTGAATACAAGCCGGATGTATACGAGCTGACCGACCTGGGCCTTGGCAAATGCAGAATGTGCGTTGCGGCGCCTAAGGGCTACGTTGAAAACACAAAAAGAAAGCTCAAGGTTGCAACTAAGTTCTCGAGAATCGCACAAGATTATTACTCATCGATCGGAAAGAACATAGATATCATACATCTCAACGGCTCAATAGAAATAGCACCTCTGCTGGGACTCTCAGATGTACTTGTAGACATAGTTGAAACAGGCACAACACTCAGAGAAAATAATCTTGAAGTAATAACTGAAATACTGCCCATAAGCGCGAGACTTATTTCAAACAAGGCCAGCTATAAATTCAAGACAGAACAAATCAAAGATATTACCAACAAAATGAGTATTCAGGCAGGACTTAGAAATGATTAAAATAATGAAATTCAGTGAGGTCTCCAAGGAAGAAATCTTTGCAAGACCCGAAGGTATATCCAATGTCGGAAACATAGTTGATGACATTATTGCAGACGTAAGAGCAAACGGCGATGCCGCTCTTTACAAATACACCGAAAAATTTGATAAGGCAAAGCTTACGAGCCTCGAGCTGTCCGCCGAAGAGATTGAAGCTGCAATGAATGCGGTTCCAAAGGAGTTTCTCGAAATACTCAAAAAAGCTGCCGAAAACATCAGATTCTTTCATGCGGCGCAGCTTAGGGAAGGCTTTAAGCTTGAAAAGGAAGACGGCGTAGTGCTTGGCCAAAAGCTTATGCCTGTAGAAAAAGCGGGTCTTTACGTTCCGGGAGGCACAGCCGCATATCCATCAACAGTTCTGATGGATGCTATCCCCGCAAAGATTGCCGGAGTTAAGGAGCTTGTCATTACTACCCCTTGCGGACCGGATGGAAAGCTGCCAAGCGCAATTATCGCTGCGGCAAAGATTGCCGGCGTAGACAGAATATTTAAAATTGGCGGAGCTCAGGCAATTGCTGCCCTCGCCTATGGAACAGAAAGCGTACCAAAGGTTGACAAGATTGTTGGCCCGGGAAATGCGTTTGTTGCAGAAGCAAAGCGCCGCGTATACGGAGCAGTATCAATTGATATGATTGCAGGCCCAAGCGAAATACTTGTTGTTGCAGATTCAAAATCAAATCCAAAGCATCTCGCTGCGGATCTTCTGTCTCAGGCGGAACATGATAAGCTTGCAAGCGCAGTTCTTGTTTGTGACAGCGAGGCTCTGGCAAATGCGGTTGCAGAAGAAATCGAAGATCAGCTAATGACACTTGAGCGTGAAGATATTGCACGTGCATCGATTGATAACAATGGTAAAATTATTATTGCAACTAACCTCATGGAGGCTATCGATGTCGCAAACGAAATCGCTCCGGAGCATCTTGAGCTCGTAGTAGACGAGCCATTTGAGCTCTTAGAGCATGTAAGAAATGCAGGCTCCGTATTCCTCGGAAGATATTGCCCGGAGGCTCTCGGAGACTACATGGCAGGCCCTAACCACACATTGCCAACAAGCGGAAGCGCAAGATTCTCAAGCCCACTTTCCGTTGATGATTTTATTAAGAAAACACAATACATTTATTATACAAAGGAAGCCCTTGATAAATTAGCGGATGACGTTGCATACTTTGCAAATACGGAGGGACTTACCGGACATGCGGCGAGCGCATTAGTACGAGGAAAGAAATAATATGAGTACATTCTTTAGTAGTAAATACGACAAATTAACTCCATACACTCCGGGCGAGCAGCCTCAGAATATGAAGTATGTAAAGCTCAACACAAACGAAAGCCCTTTTAATCCATCACCGAAGGCTCAGGCATTAGCAAAAGAAGCTATTAAAAATCTTCAACTTTATTCAGACCCTGTTTGCGGAAAGCTTCTTGACTGCGTTGTTAAGATTTACGATGTAAACCGTGATGAGATTATGTTTGTAAACGGTTCTGATGAAGCTCTGAACTTCTGCGTTATGGCCTACTGTGATGATAAGACAGGCGCCGCATCTGCAGACATCAGCTATGGCTTCTATCCTGTAATCATGAGCCTGAACAATGTTGATTATCAGACCATTCCATTAAAGGATGATTTTACAATTGACGTAAACGATTATAAAAATCTTGGCAGAACAATCTTTATTGCAAACCCGAACGCCCCAACAGGTATTGCGCTCGAGCCTGAAGCAATCGAAGAGATTATTAAATCAAATCCAAATAACATCGTTGTAGTTGATGAAGCCTACGTAGATTTCGGCGCAAACAGCTGTCTGCCTCTGATTAAGAAATACGATAACGTTCTCGTTGTGCAGACCTTCTCAAAGTCCAGATCACTGGCAGGTGGAAGACTTGGCTTTGTTGCCGGAAATCCAAAGCTTATTCAGGACCTAAATACAATCAGATATTCAACAAATCCGTATAATATCAATTCTGTCACAATGGCGGCCGGAGTCGGCGCTCTTGAAGATGTTGATTACTTTAAATCAAACTGCAAGACAATTGCAGAGAACAGAGATTATCTTGTAAGCGGACTTAATGCACTCGGATTTAACGTTCTGCCATCAAAGGCAAATTTCGTATTCGCCGAGAGTAATGACATCTCCGGCCTGAAGCTTTATCAAGAGCTGAAGGAGCGCGGCGTATTAGTCAGACACTTTGAAACAGGAAAGATTAAGAACTTTAACAGAATTACCGTCGGAAGCAAGCAGCAGCTTGATGTACTTCTGAATACAATCAAAGAAATCTTAAAGGAGAAAAAATGAGAAGCGCAGAAATAGTTCGCACAACTAAAGAAACCGATATTAGGCTTTCTCTTAATATTGACGGGACAGGCAAGGCAGACATCGATACAGGCGTCGGCTTTCTCGATCACATGCTCACCCTCTTTGCGATTCACGGAAAATTTGATCTTGCGGTAAGCTGCAAGGGTGATACCTATGTAGATGATCACCACTCCGTTGAAGATATCGGGATAGCACTTGGGGAAGCCTTTGCGAAAGCAATGGGCGATAAGAAAGGTATCTCAAGATATGCAGGACAGTGGCTCCCCATGGATGAGGCTTTAGTTCTATGCTGCATTGATATTTCGGGCAGAGGTTATTTAAACTACGATTTACACATTCCGTCACCTAAGGTCGGAAGCTTTGATACAGAGCTTGTAGAAGAATTCTTTATTGCATTTTGCCGTAATTCAGACATTTGCTTGCACCTAAAGCAATTTGACGGGAAGAACTCTCATCACATCATAGAGGCTTCATTTAAGGCCGCAGGAAGGGCCTTAAGACAGGCATTCACGATTGATCCGGCATTTGCAAATGAGATTCCATCATCGAAAGGAGTTCTCTAATGACCGTTATAGTTGATTACGGTGTCGGAAATCTGTTTTCGCTCAGAAGCTCCTTTGCGGCAATCGGAACTGATGTCAGCTTTACAAAGGATCCTAAAATTGTTGAGACAGCAGATAAAATCATTCTGCCGGGCGTTGGAGCCTTCTGCGATGCATCGCAAAAGCTAAGGGAAACAGGCATGCAGGAAGCGGTACTAAATGCCGCCGCAAAGGGCACCCCCCTTCTTGGCGTTTGCCTCGGAATGCAGCTGCTCTTTGACAGAAGCTTTGAAAACGGAGAGTACGAAGGCCTCGGACTGATTAAGGGCGATGTAATAGGTCTTAAGGATATTATTCCACAGGGTCTTAAAATCCCACAAATCGGATGGAACGCCCTTTCGTTTACAAAGGACTGCCCTCTATTTAACAGGATAAACGAGGGCGACTGCGTCTACTTTGTTCATTCATATGCGGCTGTCGGCGTAGAGGACGCTCTGGCGGCAACTACTGAATACGGCGCAATCGTTACAGCCGCAGTTCAAAAGGATAATATTTTCGGATGTCAGTTCCATCCTGAAAAAAGCGGCGAAGTAGGACTTAATATTTTAAAAGCATTTTGTGAGGACATTTAATGATAATCTTTCCTGCAATTGATATTGTGCAAGGCAAAGCAGTTCGCCTCTTTAAGGGCGACTACAATCAAATGACTGTTTATAATGAAAATCCGTCATCCGTTGCCTTGGATTTTAAGGCTGCCGGAGCAAGCCACATTCATATTGTGGACCTCGAAGGCGCAAAGAACGGCCTTACACCTAATATTGAAACCGTTAAGAAAATAAAAAAAGAAAGCGGACTCTTTGCTGAAATCGGTGGAGGTGTTCGAAGCATAGATGTTATAGAAGCCTATCTCGATGCCGGGCTCGACAGAGTCATACTCGGAACAGCCGCAGTAAATGACAACGAGTTTCTAAAGGAAGCACTGAAAAAATACGGCGAAAAAATTGCTGTAGGAATAGACATAAAAGATGGCTTTGTTGCGATTAAGGGCTGGACTGAGAAATCCAATCTTGATGCTTTTGATTTTGCGAAAAGCATGCAGGATATGGGCGCAGGAACTCTTATTTGCACAGACATATCAAAGGATGGCGCTATGCAGGGAACAAACAGAGAGCTGTACAGCAAGCTTTCATCCGAGCTAAGCATAAACATTACCGCATCCGGAGGCGTATCAAGTATGGATGACGTAAAGCATCTCGCATCTATGAACCTGTACGCTGCAATCATCGGTAAAGCATATTACACCGGAGCTATTGATTTAGCCTCCGCAATAAAGGCAGCAGAATAATGATTACAAAAAGAATAATACCCTGCCTTGACGTTAAGGACGGAAGGGTCGTAAAGGGAATCAACTTCAAAGGATTAAACGACGTGGCATCGCCTGTTGAGCTTGCGGAATATTACAGCAGCTGCGGCGCAGACGAGCTTGTTTTCTATGACATCACAGCATCAAGCGACGGCAGGAAGCTGTTTACGGATATACTTACCGAGACCGCAAGAAGAGTGTTTATTCCGCTTACTGTCGGCGGTGGAATAAACTCAGTAGACGATTTTGACAGAGTGCTAAAGTGTGGCGCCGATAAGGTCAGCGTAAACAGTGGCGCAATTAAAGACCCCTCATTAGTCGAAAAGGCCGCAAAGCTTTACGGAAGCCAATGCGTCGTTCTGTCTGCGGATATAAAGCGTGTGGACGGAGAGTTTAGAATATTTGCCAAGGGAGGCAGAGAGGACACAGGGCTTGAAGCAATCAGCTGGATCAAGAGATGCGTGGACTTAGGCGCCGGAGAGATAGTCGTGAACTCCATTGACACCGATGGCGTAAAGAAAGGCTTTGACCTTGAGATGCTAAAGCAGGTATGCGACGTCGTTAATGTTCCGGTTATTGCATCAGGTGGAGCTGGTGCAATAGAAGATTTTATAACATTGTTTAATTCGGTTCCGGGCGTTGACGCGGGACTTGCCGCTTCGATCTTCCATTTCGGAGAGGTTCAAATTAAAGATCTAAAACTGGAAATGAAAAAAGCCGGTATACCAAGCCGTCTGTAAGGAGAATATATGATTAATATTGATGAACTTAAATTTGATGAAAAAGGTCTTATACCCGCAATCGTGCAGGATGCCGACAGCGGCAAGGTATTAACCCTTGCGTATATGAACAAAGAAAGTCTGCAGATCTCTTTGGAAAAGCAGCTCACTTGCTTTTGGAGCCGCTCAAGACAGGAGCTCTGGCTTAAAGGCGAAACCAGCGGTAACCTCCAGCACATTGTTTCCATTGATGCAGACTGCGACAAGGATGCTTTAGTAGTAAAGGTTAATCCGGACGGACCGGCTTGCCACCTTGGAACATTCTCATGCTTTGAAAACCCGGTATTTAAGAGCGACGAAAACGAAGGCTTCTCACTTGATACTCTCATGAATCTAATAGAAGGCAGAAAGCAGTCTATGCAGGAGGGATCCTACACAAGCTATCTTTTCGAAAAAGGAATTGACAAGATTCTAAAGAAAATCGGAGAGGAATCAACTGAGGTTATCATCGCCGCAAAGGCCGATGATAAAAATGAAACTATCTATGAAGTTGCCGATCTGGTTTATCATGTAATGGTGATGATGATTCAGCAGGGCATCAGCCTGGAGGATATCAGAGCAGAGCTTAAATCAAGACACATAATCGATCACAAGGTTAAGCAGGAAAAGATGACAAAGTAATGGTACTTAAGGATTTACACGTACACACAAATTATTGCGATGGCAAGGACAAGCCTGAAGATATTGTTCTTGCGGCTATTGATATGGGAATGAAAACCCTTGGCTTTTCCGGCCACGGGTATACTTATTTTGACGAATCATACTGCATGTCAAAAGAAGGAACTGAGGAGTACAAGAAAGAAATCGCAAGCTTAAAGGAAAAGTATTCAGACCAAATTGAAATCCTGTGCGGCGTTGAAAGAGATATGTACACAACAGAAGACACATCCTCATTTGATTATGTCATCGGATCTCTGCACTACATCCTTGTGGATGGAGAGTATATTCCTGTTGATTGGAAGTACGAAATCATAAAGGATGCCGCTGATAAATATTTTGGCGGCGATATGACAGCTCTGGCAGTGTACTACTTAGACGCTGTTTCCGAAGTCGCTGAAAGAACAAAGTGCACCATTGTCGGACACTTTGATTTAATAACTAAATTCAACGAAAACGAACAGACAATTGATGTGACCAACCCGCGATACATTTCAGCTTACAAGAAGGCTATCGACAGGATAATGGAAAGCTGCAAGCTGTTTGAGATTAACACCGGAGCTATTTCCAGGGGCTACAGAAGCTCTCCGTATCCGAGTCCTGAAATTATTGAATACATAAAAAACAAAGGCGGAGAATTTATTCTCTCAAGCGATGCCCACACCAAAGAGGGCCTCTGCTACGCCTTTGATAAATACGAAAGCTTACTGCTTTAATTAATCTATTTTTTAACTATATAATATCCATTGCGACAAACATTCCATCGCGCATTGCCTGGAGTATACGAGCCGGTCTCTTACAATCTCCGACAATATTTGTGCGTGGACATACTGTCATGAGCTCATGCAGCTCTTCAGTATTTGCTCTTACGCCAAGAGCGTAATAAATCTTGTCCGCTTCGTATGCGCGCTCTGCGCCATCCTTATCTACTGCATAGACTTTAATTGTAAAAATTGATAATATGCGATTCATTTTCTTTACCACTCGATAGTAATATCTTCTGTTGCGGCTCCTCTGATTGTAGAAACCTTTTCGCAAAGCTCAATATCAAGGCCATCAAGAGCTACCTTCATACGATTTGCAGCATTTGGCATCCAGGAACCATTTTCAACAAGATATACCTTACGCTTTTTGTATGTGCGCTCCTTTAAGCGCTGAATGAACGAACCCATGAACGGGAACGGCTCGCCGTAATATGTCGGACTTGCAAGAAGTAAATGACTGTATTTAAAGGCATCTGCAAGTACCGTAAATACATCTGATCTTGCGAGATCGTATATTGAGACCTTTCTGCCTTCCTTTTTAAGATTATCTGCAAGCTTCTCAACCGCAGCCTTTGTATGTCCATATACAGAGCAATAGCAAATGCAAATGCCATCCTCCTCGTAGTCATAGTTTGCCCATGTCTTGTATAAGCTTACGTAGTAAGAGATGTTTTCTTTAAGCACAGGGCCATGTAGCGAGCAAATGGTTTCAATTGGCAGGCCTTCAATCTTTCCAAGAAGTTTTGCGGTCTGAACGCCGAACTTTCCTACTATGCTGAAGAAGTATCTTCTGGCTTCATCAACCCAATTATCCTCTACGTCTAATGTGCCGAACTTTCCAAAGGCATCAGCAGAGAATACCAGCTTCATTTCCGGTACATAGGTCATGATAACCTCTGGCCAATGAACCATAGGTGCTGTTACAAACTTTAAGGTATATTTGCCAAGGCTGAGCTCTGATCCATCTGCGACCTCAATTCTTCTGTCTGCGAAATCATCACCGAAGAAGCCCTTCATCATTGGGAAGGACTGCTTGTTTGAAACGATTACAGCATCAGGGTACTTATCTGCAAAATATTTAATTCCAGCGGAATGATCAGGCTCCATGTGATGCACAATAAGATAATCAGGCTTGCGACCGTTTAATGCCATTTCAAGCTTTTCGTACCATTCATCAATAAAGAATCTGTCCATGGTATCCATTACCGCAATCTTCTCATCAAGAACGACATAGGAATTATATGCCATTCCGTTTGGAGCCGGATAAAGTGATTCAAACAGATCTATTTGCTTGTCATTCACACCAATGTACTTTACATCATCATTAATATACATAGTATGTCACCTTTAATTCTTAAATTGCAATGCTATCCAAAACCTCTTCTACTTCAGGATATTTATTAACAACAGGGTTTTCAATCAGCTGGCCGTTTATTACTACCATGGAAACATTTCTAAGTGCAGTGATATCTTCCAGCGGATTTTCTTTTACAACAAACATGTCAGCTTTCTTGCCCTTTTCTATAGATCCGATCATCTGATCTACTCCTGCGATCTGCGCGTTAACAAGTGTTGCTGTATGCAAAGCAAATGAATTTGATACTCCGCAGTACTTTACAAAGTAGAAAAGCTCTCTCCAAAGATTGTAATGGGTTACATAGCTGCAGGATGCGTCGGTTCCAAGACCAACAGGAACTCCGGCATTAAGCAGCTGCTTTGCAAGCTC